>NZ_KB290559.1:110069-145062 GCF_000282835.1 Pandoraea sp. B-6
GCCGTCGGGCGGCGAGGCGAAGGTGATCCGGCGCGACGGCGCACCGACGGCCCCCGGCGAGACCGGCGAACTGGTGTTGCGCGGCGCACAGGTCATGTGCGGTTACTACAAGCGCCCGGACGAGACATCGGCCACCTTCACGGCCGATGGTTGGCTGCGTACCGGCGACCTTGGCTACTGCGACAGCGACGGGTATTTCTATATCACCGGACGTGCCAAGGAGTTGATCATCAAGGGCGGCGAAAACATTGCACCGCGCGAGATCGACGAAGCCCTCATGCGTCATCCGGGCGTGCTGGAGGCGGCTGCGGTAGGGGTGCCGGATCCCGCGTATGGACAAGACATCGTGGCATTCGTGGTGGTCCGCGAGCGATGCAGTGACACCCACGGCAACGACTGCGCGCCGCCCGATGCGGTGGCGCTTCGCGAGCACTGCCTGCAAACGCTGGGGCGCTACAAGACGCCAAAGGAATTTCGTTTCGTGACGGATTTGCCCCGTGGCCCCTCGGGCAAGGTGCAACGCCTCAAGCTGCTGAAAAGCTAACGCGCGGCAGCGCAAGGAAGGAAGCTCAAGACCCAAGACTCAAGAAAGACCCAAGGCCCGCGAGGGCAACCCGCTTCACTTTGCAGGACACGATCGCATGCGCAAGACGCGTGTGACGTAAATACATAGGAGACAACATGGACAAGCGCACCGGTCGCGTGAAGACGCGCCACATCATCCTGGCGGTCATGTGCCTGATGTATTTCATCTCGTACATCGATCGTGTCAACATCGCCGTCGCCGGCCCGTTCATCCGACAGGAGATGGGGCTGACGACGGTGCAACTCGGACTCGTGTTTTCAGCGTTCGCCTATCCGTATGCCGCGATGCAGATCTTTGGCGGGTGGCTTGCTGACCGTTTCGGGCCGAAGTTGGTGCTCACGGTGCTCTCGCTGATCTGGGGCGCCGCAACGCTGGCCACCGGGTTTGCCGGCAGCATCGCGACGCTGGTGGCGTTGCGCTTCGTGCTGGGCGTGGGCGAGGGCGGCGCGTTTCCGACGGCCACGCGCGCCTTCACGTACTGGATGCCGGTCAGCGAACGCGGCTTCGCGCAGGGCATCACGCACAGCTTCGCTCGCCTGGGAGGCGCCATCACGCCGCCCGTGGTGCTGGCGATCGTCGTGGCGTTCGGCTGGCGCGAGGCATTCATCGTGCTCGGGGTGGTGAGCCTCGCCTGGACGATGCTCTACATGAAGGTGTTTACCAACACGCCGGAGCAACATCGTCGCATCACGCCCGAGGAGACGGCCGAGATCGGCTACCGCGCGGGCGATTGCGAACGGGCGAAACGTGCGTCGACGCCGTGGCGCAAGCTCGTGCGTCGCATGTGGCTGGTGACGTTCGTGGACTTCTGCTATGGCTGGCTGCTGTGGGTGTACCTCACGTGGATGCCTTCCTATCTGCGTGAATCGCAGGGCTTCGATCTCAAGCAACTCGCGTTGTTCACGTCGCTGCCGCTGCTCGCCGGCGTCATTGGCGACACGCTCGGTGGCGTGGTTTCGGACAAGCTGTACAAGATGACCGGCCGGTTGCGCCTCGCGCGGGTATCGGTGATGGTGGTCGGCATGGGCGGTTCGCTGGCGTTCCTGTTGCCGATGACGCGGGTGTCCGATCCAATGGTGGCGGTGTTTTTGCTCTCGGCATCGTTCTTCTTCCTCGAAATCACCAACCCGGTACTCTGGACGCTGCCGCTCGACATTGCGGGCAAATATGCGGGCACCGCGGGCGGGATGATGAACACCGGCTTCGGCCTTGCCGGCATGATTTCGCCGGTGGCGTTCGGGTACCTCATCGAGACGACCGGCAGCTACAACGTGCCGTTCGCGATCTCGGCCGCGTTGCTCGGGGTTGGTGTGATTGCGGCACTGTTCATCGACACGAGCAAGACCGTCGAGAAGGATGAGGAAGCGGCGGAGCGCGAAGCGATCGCTGGAGCGGCTGACGCCGCGCCGGCCTGGGTCGGGGTCGGACCGCAGCGACATCCGCTGCGCCGGCCGTTGCGGTGGCGCCGGTAAAGAGATCAGCGAAGTGCAGCGGAGGTCGGCGCCGCTGCAGACGCGAATGATGTGCAGCGGCGCAACGCCAGGTCGTCCATGCGCCTGCGCAAATGGCGAGGCGTTCGGCTACAAACGGCTCGCCGGCGACGGTCTCGCCGCGAAACCCCATCGCGGTTCGGTCGTTCTCGTGCGGCGACATCTTTCTCGTCGAACAGAACGCGCAGTGCAGTTGGGAAAGTCGGGGCAACGTGGCAAAGGTGTACGCGATCTACCGCCCCACCTGACGCCGCCTGCCGCCGGTGACGTCACGACGTTGGCACGCCGCGCGTAATCGCGGCAAGGGGGGCGGCAGACCCGATCGGCGTGGCGTCTCCCTTATAACCCTTCGGCGGCCCATAGCCATACTTTCTGAATAGCCGCGCGAGATACGACGGCGACTCCAGGCCAACGGCCGCCGCGGCCGCGAGCACGGTCATACCGGGCGAGTTCAGAAGCGTTGCTGCGATTTGCACGCGTCGCCGGGATTGATAGTCGACGACGGACTCGCCGGTGGCCTCGCGAAAGACTCGCGTCAGGGAACGCTGCGATAGCCCGAATTCGTAGGCGATACGCTCCAGGGAGATGGGCTGATCAAGCGTTTCATCGAGAAATGCGCAGATGTCGCGCACAATGTCGGCACGTGCATCGGCGCGGTTTGATGGCAACGCGGCGGCCATCAAGCCAGCTTGCACACAGCTCGCGGCCAAGGTGCGGGCGGCAAGCTCCGCGCGGAATTCCGCAAGCTCGCTCGTCGGGTCCTCACTTGAGCGCGCCGTTCCCGTGGCGACGCGTGCTGCGTCGAGCAACAGCAATGGCGCCGACCATATCGAGATGCGCGCGCACGATAGCTTGCGTCGCGCCTTGCGTTCGCAAAAGACCACGAAATCGCTGGCGACGTACACCGCCACATGCGCCTGATCTGGGCGATAGCCTCGCGTGTCGTGCAGGCGTTGAGGCGGCACGACGACGAACGATTTCGGCGCAACGCGTACCGGCGCGACATTCGATTCGACGTTGAGTACGAGTTGTCCCGTCCTGGGGAGAAGGAACATGAACTCGTCGTCGTGCCGATGCGGACGCGTGCGGTATTCGCCGACCGAGACATGCCGGACATCGGCGACGCGGTCGCCTTCGAGATGACGAGGGGCAGTCGGATAGGGTTTCACCAGGCGCTTCCTTTGCGTGACGGGACACACTCGCAGCCCGTGCAGACGGCCGTGAACGCAACGCAGTGGATGGCGTGGGGCAGTCGACGCTCAGTATAACGCTTGACGAAGCGCGATGAGAGGCGCGGGAGAGGCGCGACGGCATCAGGTTGCCGGGTGACGGAAAACGGCAACGGCTGTCGCATCCCTGCGAGGCGACCGTCGAATCTTGGGGGCGAAAATACGGGCGTCGCCCGCCTTTGGCCGGATAGGGCGTGCCGAGTGGCCCGATCGGGCGCGACGTATTTTTGGGGCTTCGGCATGCTTGCGCTACTTGACTCCCGGAACGCTCCGATGACCTTGGAAGACACGATCCCCCCAACCGATTTCCCCTTGCGCCGCCACGATGCGCCGGATTTGCGTTTCGTCAGCGTGTTTTCCGCAGGTGCGGGCGGCGGTAACCCTGCGCCTGTCGTGTTCGACGCAGACGGCTTGTCATCCGATGAGATGATGGCCATCGCATCGCGCTATGGCCACGAAAGCGCCTTCGTCTGCAAAAGCCGCGACCCGCGCCACACCGTTCGGCTCCGCTTTTTCGTGCCGGCGCACGAAATGGAGATGTGCGGCCATGCGACGCTCGGCGCGATGTGGTTGTTGCGCCAAGCCGGCCGGTGGACGACCCCCGATGCCACCGTCGAGACGCTAAGCGGCCTCGTTGACGTACGTTACGACGAGACGTCGCGGCGTATCAATGTCGGCCAGCCGCGTGGCATTGTCGAGCCCATTGGCGATCGGTCACTCGTGGACGCCGTATGTCAGGTGCTCAGACTCGATCCGGACGATCTTGCGCCCTTTGGCATCGTCAACGCTCGAACGAGTCGCACGAAAACGCTGATTCCGGTCCGGTCTGTGCAGGTGCTCAATGCGTTGTCGCCCGCCCTGGAAGGCGTGCGCACGCTGTGCGACGCACTGGACTCGACGGGGCTATATCCGTTCGCACTAGAGCGAGCACGGCCACTGACGCTGCATGCGCGCCAGTTTCCGCGGTTGTCGGGCTATCCGGAAGACGCGGCCACCGGTATCGCTGCCGCGGCAACGCTGTACGGCGCGATTCACTATGGTTTGCTGAACGAAGGCGAATCGTCGATGCGGGTCTATCAGGGCTTCGCGATGGGGCGTCCGTCGTGTATCCGCGTGGCATTACGTGATGCCGATCATATCGAGGCGGGCTGCTGGATCAGTGGCGCGGTGGAGTTCGCCATGCTGGAGCCGACGCCATGAAGACCTTCAGCAATGCACAAGTGGCCGGTGTTCTCGATGTGCCGTCGGTGGCCAACGCGATTCGCGAAGCCTATCTCGATATGGCGAGAAATGCCGCAGCGGTGCAGCCGCGTGCGCGAATCGGCCTTGATGACGTCAAATTCAGTGCGATGAGCGCGATGCTCGGCTCGCAGCGCATTGCGGCGAGCAAGCTCTATACGACGATTGATGGTCGTTTTCGATTTTATGTCGCGCTGCTCTCGCTCGACGACGGCGCGCTGATCGCGCTGCTCGAAGGCGATGCGATTACGGGGTTCCGCACGTCCGCGACGACGCTACTCGCGGCGAACCATCTGGCACGTCCCGACAGTCACACGCTGGGGATTATCGGAAGTGGCATTCAGGCGAGGGCGCACGCGTTGGCGTTTGCGAGTCGTCCTAACCTGCGCAACGTCCGAATCCATAGTCACGACCTATCCAGCGCCCAGGCGCTCGCCTCCGACATTGAACGTGACCACGGCCTGGCGGCGGAGGTCACCGACGCCAGGTCGGCCGCCTCGTCCGACATCGTCGTGCTTGCGACGCGTGCGTCGGCGCCGGTCATCCGTGGCGCGTGGCTGCGTGAAGGCGCTTTCGTGGCGAGCATCGGTGCGACGCGCCCGGATCAACGCGAAATGGACGATGCATCGTTACAACGCGCATCACGCATCGTTGTCGACTGGACGGGGCAAACGCCGCACGAAACCGGAGACCTATGCCTGCCCGCGCAGACATGGCTCGCATCGTCGGCCCTCATTGATCTCTCAACGGTGATTTCCGCGGACGAGCACCGTAGTGCGGGCGCTACCGACATCGTGATCTATAAAGCCGTCGGCATCGCGTTGCAGGATGCCGCCGTTGCCTATCTTGCCTACTTGCGCCTCACCGCGTAACGCACCATTCGCCGGCAATGCCGGCTGAAGTCAAGGAATCCACCATGAAGTTTCCTCTCACCTTTCGCATACTGATCGGGATGCTGCTTGGCATCGCCGTTGGCTATGCCTGTCATACCTGGCTGCCGGCAGATGAAGCCGCGCGTGCCGGGGGTTATTTCTCCCTGCTGGCCGAGCTGTTCCTTCGACTCATCAAGATGATCATCGCGCCGCTGGTTTTTTGTACGCTGGTGATCGGCGTGACGAAGATCGGGGATGTGCGTGCCGCCGGGCGCATTGGCTTGCGCACCTTGGCGTGGTTTCTCGCGGCGGGCTTTCTGTCGCTGGCACTGGGTGCCGGGCTGGCGAATTGGCTGAAGCCCGGTGCCGCGCTGGATCTGCCGTTGCCGCCCGCTGACGTGACAACCGGTCTGAATGCCGGCGGATTATCGCTCAATCAATTCGTCGTGCATCTCGTGCCAAGCAGCATCGTTGCGGCCATGTCGAGCAACGAGATTCTGCAGATCGTCGTATTTGCCGCATTTTTCAGTGCCGGCCTGTTAGCGTTGGGCGAGAAGGGGGAGAGTATCGTACGCTTGCTCGACCAGACCTCGCACGTGATGTTACGGGTCACGTCATACGTGATGGCCGCCGCACCGCTCGCCGTCTTCGGCGCGCTGGCGAATGTCGTTGCGACGCGCGGGCTGTCGGTCCTCGCGACCTACGGGCGCTTCATGGGCGAGTTCTACGGCGGGTTGCTACTGCTTTGGACGCTGATTGTCGTGGCGGGCGGAGCAATGTTCGGTCGCCGTGTATTTTCGCTTGTGAGGGATATGCGCGTACCGATGCTGTTGGGGTTTAGTACCGCGAGCAGCGAATCCGCCTATCCAAAGACGCTCGAACAGCTGGAGCGGTTTGGTGTGCCCACGCGGATAGCGAGTTTCGTGCTGCCGATCGGCTATTCATTCAATCTCGATGGCACGATGATGTACTGCACGTTCGCGACGCTGTTTATCGCACAGGCCTATGGCGTACACCTGTCGTTTGCCGAACAGTTGTCGATGCTGGCGATCCTGATGTTGACGAGCAAAGGCATGGCGGCGGTGCCGCGCGCCTCGCTGGTGGTGATCGCAGCGACGTTGAGCCAGTTCAATATCCCAGAGGCGGGCCTGTTACTGGTGATGGGCGTGGATCACTTTCTCGACATGGGGCGCACGGCGACCAACGTGCTGGGCAACGCTGTGGCGTCGGCGGCGGTGGCCAAATGGGAAGGGGTGCTTGCCCCGTCGACACACGATGGCTCGGCGCCCTCGCTGGGCCTCACGCCGGATGAGCCGCGCGAACCGGCCGGGCTCGACTTGGCGTTGGAACGTGAGCCGAGTCACGCGTGAGCCCGTCGGGCATGGGCGCGAATCGGCATGGCGGCCTCTCGAGTCAACCGTGCGTCAGCCCGCGGACTCGATCGTGATCTCGGGATGCGTGCGGAATTGCGCCAGTCTGTCATCGTCGGCGCGCGCTTCGGTGATGAGCGTCCAGAGTCGTTCCAGCGGCGTCCAGTGCTGCTGACTCGCGCGATCAAGCTTATTGGCGGTGACCAGCACATACACGTCGGCCGACTGGCGGACGATGCACTCCTTGAGCCACGCCTGCTCGGCGGAGGCCTCGCACAGGCCGCGCCCGGCGACGACGCCGTCGGCACCCAGAAATGCCTTGTCGACCGACACGCGAGAGAGCGCCAGTTGTGCCAACGGCCCGAGTACGCTCATGCTCGACGGTCGCACGTCGCCGCCGATCAGCGTCACAGGCACCTTGTTGGCCGCCAGCGCACCGACGACGAGCAAGTTGTTCGTGACGACCTGCACCCCCTCACGTCCGGCAAGAAAACGCGCCATCGCTTCGGTGGTCGTCCCTCCATCGAGAAAGATCGTATCGCCGTCGACGACGTGTGCCACGGCGGCACGTGCGATGACATCTTTCTGTTCGCGGAAGCTCTCGCGACGCAGCTCCAACGATTCCTCGGGTTCGTGCATGCGTATCGGCGCGGCGGCGCCGCCGTAGGTGCGCACGACGCGACGCTCGTCGGCCAGGGCGCGCAGATCGCGGCGCACCGTTGCCTCCGACATGCCGAAATGGGCGCACAAGGCAGCGACATCCGTCATGCCTGACAGGACGGCTTTGAAAATCGCCTCACGGCGGTTCGCAACTTTCATGGATGGATCGGTGCTGAGCAAAACGAGAGAAATGCGAGCGAAGGACGTGTTCGCCGCGCGGCGCGCATAGTGTAGCGTCCCCGCGTGCAGCAATCGTCCAACGCGCCGCCCCGAACGACGACGATACGCTCACGCTGATGCTGAAAAAATGATTGATTCGATCATTTTGTCGACAATCCCGACGTGATAAAAGCCCTCGGGGAATGGGTTTCACCTGGCGATTCCCCATTGGTCACAATGTTTGCACATTTTTCTGGCGGCGATTAGACTTCCGTCTGATCAAATCGATCAAAATAATGATCGATTGGTTTATATCCACATTGGTCGGGAGACAACCATGGCTCAAATTCGTATCAAGCGCGCCATCGAGCGCGTGCCGGGGGGGATGATGATCGTTCCCTTGCTGATCGGTTCGTTGATTGCCACCTTCATGCCGGGGATGCCGACGTTCTTCGGCTCGTTTACCAACGCGCTGTTCACGGGCGCGCTGCCGATCCTCGCGGTGTTCTACGTCTGTATGGGCGCCAGTATCGATGTCAAGGCAACGCCGTACCTGATCAAGAAAGGCGGGGCGTTGTTCGCCGCCAAGATCGGCGCGGCGATTGTGGTCGGTATCGTGCTGGGGCATTTCCTGGGTGAGGCACCGGTCGCGTCGGGCATGTTCGCGGGCATTTCCACGCTGGCGGTGGTCGCGGCGATGAACGACACCAATGGTGGCCTGTACATGGCGCTGATGGGGCAGTACGGTCGCTCGGAAGACGTGGGCGCCTACACGATCATGTCGCTCGAATCGGGCCCGTTTCTGACGATGGTCACGCTGGGTGTCGCGGGGTTGTCCGCGTTCCCGTGGCCGACGCTGGTGGGCAGTATCCTGCCGCTGGCCGTAGGGATGTTGCTGGGCAATCTCGATCGTGAAATGCGCGATTTCCTGGGGCGTGCCGTGCCGGTGATGATTCCGTTCTTCGCGCTGGCGCTCGGCGCGGGGCTTGATCTGCACAAGGTCTGGCAGGCGGGCCTGCTGGGCATCCTGCTTGGCTTTGCCGTCGTCGTGGTCACCGGTATTCCGCTTTATATCGTCGACCGCCTGACGGGCGGGACGGGCGTGGCGGGTACGGCCGCCGCGAACACCGCTGGCAATGCCGCCGCGGTGCCGGCGCTGATCGCTGCCGCCAATCCGGTCTACGAGGCCGCCGCCAAGAGCGCAACGCTGCTGGTGGCCGCCTGTGTGGTGGTGACGGCCATCGTCTCGCCGATCCTGACAGCCGCGGTCGCCAAGCGTGTGGCGGCCCGGGGTCTGGGGGCTGCGGCCAAGGGAGCGATGCAGTGAGCATGCTCATTGTCGCCGACGATTTGTCCGGCGCGGCCGACTGCGCGATCGGCTTTACCAACGCCGGTCGTCGCAGCGTCGTGTCGCTCGATATCGAAGGCTTCAATGCGACGGCGCAAGTGGTGGCGATCGACATCGACACGCGCCGTCTGTCGGCGCACGAGGCCGCCGCACGCGCAGTCGCGGCGTGGCAGCGGCTTGCCGCGCCAGAACGGCGTCTCTACAAGAAGATCGACTCGACACTGCGTGGCAACTGGGTCGCGGAAGTCGCTGCGCTGCAGCCGCTTGCGGGCCTTGCCATTGTGGCGCCGGCTTTCCCTGCCACGGGGCGTGTCGTGCGAGACGGAGAAGTGTTCGTGCGCGGTGTGCCATTGGCCGAGACCGACACCTGGCGACTGGAGCATGACGCTCAGGAGGCGCGACTCGCGCCGATGTTGGCGGCGGCGGGGGTGAGCGCGCAGATCGTGCCCTCGGCGCTGCTGCGCAAGGATTTTGCGGCGGCGCGTGAAGCGTTGACCGATGTCGTTGCGCAGGCGCGCGCCAACGGTGTGACGGCGTTGATCGTCGATGCGCAGACAGATGACGATCTCGTCATGCTGGCGCGCGCGAGCGTCGGGCTGACGGACATCTTCTGGGTCGGCTCGGGCGGTCTCGCTCGCGCACTGGCCGAACAATCGGCATTGTTCGCGCCGACGGATGGCACGGGGGGCGCGCGAGACAATGCACATGTGACGAGCGACGCCGGAACGACCGGCCCCTTGCTGACGCTGGTGGGCAGTTTGTCCGCCGTGTCGCAGCAGCAGTGCGCGCGTTTGTGCGCGGAGCACGCGGTGGTCGAATGGATCGTGCCGCCCGCGGTTCTGCGCGCCGGCGCGTCGCATCCCGACAGCGCACGCTGGTGTGCGGCGATTGGCGATGCCATTGGGCAGGGAAGCGACCTGCTGGTGCGAATCGGGCGTGACGATGCCTTTGATCCGCAGGAGGGGGCGCAATTGTCGGCCTCGCTGGCGGCGTTGATCGCGCCGCACTTCGCGCGCCTGTCTGGCCTTGTCGTCACCGGCGGCGAGACGGCGCGCGCGATGTTGAGCGCGGTGGGGATCGGCGCGCTCGAGCTGCTCGCGGAAGTGGAGCCTGGTGTCGCGGTGGGGCGGCCGGCCAATGGTGCGCCGATGCGCATCGTGACGAAGGCCGGCGCTTTCGGCGGAGAAGCGGCGCTGCATAGCGCCTACCGATATTTGCGCACGACGCCCGGCCTGCGCGAGCGCCGTTGAGGCAACGCGAGCCGGTAGCGCAACAACAGAACATCATCCCGGAACAGGTTCCGGACGTCCTCCCAACGAAATGGATATCAACGCAAACGCCATGAATCAATATCTCCCCGTCATTGGCATCACCCTGGGTGACGCGGCTGGCGTCGGCCCGGAAATTATCGTCAAGAGCCTGGCGCACGACAGCGTCTACCAGCAATGCCGCCCCGTCGTGATCGGCGACGCGCGACGTCTCGAACAGGCCATCGCCATCGTCAAGATGCCGCTGAGCGTGCGTCGTATCGAGACGGTCGCGCAAGCGCGCTTCACGCCAGGCGTGATCGAGTGCATCGACCTGGGCCTGATTCCCGAGGACTTGCCGTTTGGCCAACTGTCGGCGATCGCGGGCGATGCCGCGTACCGCTACATCGCGCACGCGGCGAAGCTGGCCGAAGCCGGGGAAATCGACGCGATCTGCACGGCACCGCTGAACAAGGAAGCGCTGCACGCGGGCGGGCACAAGTTTCCCGGTCACACCGAGATGCTCGCTCACTTAACGGGTATCGACGAGGTGTCGATGATGCTTGTCGCGCCGAACCTGCGGGTGATTCACGTCACGACTCACATCGGCATCATCGATGCGATTCGCAAGATCGAGCCGGGTCTGGTCCAGCGTACGATCGAGCGCGGTCACGCTACGCTGGTCAAGGCGGGCATCGCGAATCCCCGCATTGCCGTGTGCGGCATCAACCCGCACGCGGGCGAGAACGGCTTGTTCGGCTACGGGGAAGAGGAAGAGAAGATCGTGCCGGCCGTGCAACGCTTGCGTGAGCGCGGCTGGGATATCGAAGGTCCGTTGCCCGCCGATACGTTGTTCTTCCGCGCCGGACGCGGCGATTTCGATCTCGTGGTCGCCATGTACCACGATCAGGGGCATGGCCCGGTCAAGGTGCTGGGCCTGGAGGCGGGCGTGAACGTGACGGTCGGCTTGCAGGTGGTGCGCACGTCGGTCGACCACGGCACGGCGTTCGACATCGCAGGCAAGGGCATTGCCGACGAGCGCAGCTTGCTCGAAGCGCTGCGCCAAGGGTCTGAACTGGCCACGCGTCGGGCATGAATGCCGCTGACGCCGACGCGTCGAGCGTCGTCGTCAGTTGATCATTCCACCCCCATGTGTCCGCGATCGTTGATTTCGCGGATCAGCGAGCGCAACGCGCTGACGATGCGCTCGGTCAATCCCTCAGGCGGACGTCGCTGCGCCCATACGAGTCCCACATCCATCGACGGCACGCCCGTGCTCAAATCCCGTCGCAGAATTCGCCCACCGTCGATCGACCAGGGGCGATAGACGAGGTCCGAGAGAATCGATACACCATAGCCCTGCGCCACGAGGCTACGAATTGCCTCGATCGAGCGAGTCCGGAAGTGCACGACCGGTTCGACCTGCGCGGCATGCCAGTAGCGCTCGACCGTCTGCACGTGTTCATCCATATCAAGCAGCAGGAAGCGCTGTCCGCGCACGTCGTCGAGCGTGACGCTTGGTTTGTCGAGCAGCGGATGTCCGGGGCTGGTCCACAGCCGGCGCGTCGAGCGCAGCAACGTGTGCGAGACGAGTCCGTCAGCCACGACGTTCGACACCAACAGCAACGCCAGGTCGACCTTGCCCGCCAGTACGGCCGCTTCCAGTTCGCGGCGGTCGCCCTCGATCAACGTGAGTTCGACGTTCGGGAAGCGCTTGGACAAGGTGCTGGCCACCGATGGCAGCAGATACGCCGAAATCGTTTCGGTGACGGCCAGTCGCAGACGGCCACCCGCATCGTCCGGAAGCGTGCGGGCCTCTTGCAGCGCGTCGTCGGTGGCGTTGAGGATTCGGTAGGCGTGACGCAGAAATCGCTCGCCGGCCTCGGTCGGCCGCAGCCCCTTCGCGTGCCGTATGAAAAGCGGTGTGCCGACGATCACCTCCAGATTCTGCAAGGCAATCGTCAGCGACGACTGCGACGCGCTGCATCGCTCGGCCGCGCGCATCACCTGTCCTGTCTCGGCCACGGCCACGAAATACTCGATCTGACGCAGGGTTGGTTTCATTTAAAAAATCAATATTGCAAACTATATTTTTTATATTAGTAATAAAAGTGACGGCTGTATAGCATCGGAACATCGATTCCTATAGAGACGCATGAGACATGGTTCAGGAGGTCAAGCCCGGGTTCTGCACGTTGTGTCGCTCCCGCTGCGGCACGCTGGCTCGCGTGGAAAACGATGCGCTGATCGCGGTCGAACCCGATCCGTCGCATCCGAATGGCGCCGCGATGTGCCGCAAGGGCAAGGCGGCGCCGGAGCTGGTGCATCACCCCGACCGGTTGACCACGCCGCTGCGCCGCACGACGCCGAAAGGGGCGGACGACCCGGGTTGGACGCCCATTTCGTGGGACGACGCGCTCGCCGAGATTGCGGCGCGCCTGGGCGACATCCGTCGCGAGAGCGGTGCGCATGCCGTCGCGTTTGGCGTGACGACACCGAGCGGCACGCCGTTGTCCGACAGCATCGACTGGATCGAGCGCTTCATCCGGGTGTTCGGTAGCCCGAACACGGTTTACGCGACGGAAATCTGCAATTGGCACAAGGATTTCGCGCACGCATTCACGTTCGGGTGCGGCATGCCGACCGCCGATTACGCGCAGGCTGACGTCATCATGGTGTGGGGGCACAACCCCACGAGTACGTGGTTGAGTCAGGCGAACGCGATCGGGCGAGGGCGCGCGCGTGGCGCCAAGCTGCTCGTCGTCGACCCGCGCAAGACACCGCTTGCCGCCGACGCCGACGCCTGGCTGCCCGTGCGGCCCGGCACCGACGCGGCGCTGGCGCTCGGTCTCGCCCGTCGTCTGATCGACAGCGGACGCTATGACGAGACGTTCGTGCGCCGGTGGACCAACGCGCCGTTGCTCGTGCGCAATGACAACGGCCATTTCCTGCGCGCACGCGATGTGGCGGCGACGGACGCTGGCGTGCCGCCGGAAGCTTTCGTTATCTGGAACGAAGCGGCTTCGGCACCGCAACCCTACGATACGACCCATGCGCTGAGCCGAGATGCTGCAAACGAAGCCGCCCTGCGCGGCGAGTTTGCGGTGACGTCCCGCGACGGATCGCGCATTGCCTGCCGGCCGGCGTTCGATCATCTCTGCGCGGGGCTGGCCGCTTACGACGCGGCGTCCGTTAGCGCACTCTGCGGCGTTTCGCTGGCGCAGCTCGACGCCGCCGCCGACCTCTTCACCGGGGCACAGCGCGTCGCTTATCACGCATGGTCGGGTGTCGCGCAGCACGCGAACGCGACGCAAATCGAGCGCGCCATCGCGGTCATGTATGCACTGACCGGCAGCTTCGACAGACGCGGGGGCAATCGCGTGATGACGCGTCAACCGTTGAATGCCGTCAGTCAGCATGATCTTTTGAGTCCCGAGCAGCAGGCCAGGGCGCTGGGCATCGACGCGCGTCCGCTGGGACCGCCTGCGCGCGGCTGGGTGACCGCGCGCGATACCTACCGCGCGATTCTCGATGGCGCGCCCTATCGTGTGCGCGCGCTGTTCTGCTTCGGTACCAACGTGCTGGCGTCGCAGGCGGATTATGCGATGGCGCGCGAGGCGCTCGAAGCGCTCGAGTTTCACGTCCATTGCGATCTGTTCGAAACGCCGTCGGCGCGCTTCGCCGATATCGTGCTGCCGGTAAACACGCCGTGGGAACGCGAAGGCTTGCGCGCCGGCTTCGAGATCGACGATCGCGCCGATGCACTGATCCAACTTCGCCAGCGCATGGTGTCGCCACGCGGCGAGTCGCGCAGCGACAACGACATCGTGTTCGATCTCGCGGTGCGCCTGGGAATGAGCGACGCCTTTTTCGGCGGCAGTCTCGATGCCGGCTGGAATCATCAACTCGCCCCGCTCGGGCTCGACGTGCAGACGTTGCGCGCCCATCCCGAGGGCATTTCGCGTCCGCAGCCGCAATATGAGCGCAAATACGCGCGTGCCGAGGCCGGCGATGTGCGCGGCTTCGCCACTGAAACCCGGCGCGTGGAGCTCTATTCCGAGCATCTGCTGCGTCACGGATATCCGCCGGTACCGGTGCACGTGGCGCCCCGTGCCGTGAGCGACGACGAGGCGCAGCGCTTCCCGCTGCTGCTCGGTTCGACCAAGAACGGCTACTACTGCCACAGTCAGCATCGCGGACTCGCGAGCCTGCGCATGCGCGCCCCCGATCCCATGGTGCATCTGCATCCGTCGCTGGCGGCGCGTAAGCACATCGCAGAGGGCGATTGGGTGCGGGTGACGACGCCGGCCGGGGTCGCGCGCTTTCGCGCCGCGTTCGATACGGGATTGGGCGACGACGTGCTGCTTGCCGAATACGGTTGGTGGCAGGCTTGCGACGGTGTGGGACGTGACGGTTTTGCGATGGCGGGCGATGCGTCGAGCAACTTCAACGCGCTGGTGACGACGCAGGACATCGACCCGATCAGCGGTGCGTCGCCTTTGCGCTCGTTTCGATGCGACGTTGCGCGCGATCCGACGAGCGATCCGGCCCGCCGGCCATGGCGCGGCATGGTGCGCTTTCGCATTGCCGCGCTCGATGCCGCGGCCGAGGGGGTGTGCGCCATCGCGCTCGATCCGCTTGACGACGTGGGGCTACCCGACTATCTGCCGGGACAGCACGTGACCGTGCGCATATCGATCCCCGGGCAAGGGCAGCCCGTGACACGCGCGTACTCGCTCACCGGTCCCTCCAGCGAGCGCGATCGTCGCGGCTATCGCATTGCCGTGCGTCATCAGCAGGGGCGCACGTCCGAGGGCGCACCGTTTGACGGCGTGGTCTCGAGTTGGCTGAACACCGGCGCTCGCGTGGGCGACGTGATCGAACTGGGCGCGCCGGCGGGGCGTTTCGTCATGCCGCTGCACAGCCGTCAGCCGGTGGTGTGCTTCGCCGGCGGCATTGGTATCACGCCGTTCCTCTGCTATCTGGAATCGCTGGCGGCGCAGGCCGAGCGCGCGCCCTTGCCGCTGCCCGAGGTCTGGCTGCATTACGCCAACCGCAATGGCGCCACGCATGCCTTCCGGGATCGGCTGGCGGCGCTTGCGCAGCGCCTGCCCAACGTGCGCGTCGTCAACTTCTACGACGCGCCGCGCGAGGCGGATGTTCTCGGTCGCGACTACGCATCGGCAGAACGGCTGTCTGCGGCCGTGGTGTCCGACGAACTGATCAAGCGTCGCGCACGCTTCTACCTGTGCGGTCCGGCGCCCATGATGACGGCCGTGATGGCGGGGTTGGCGGCGCGTGGCGTACCCGCGTTCGACATGTTCAAGGAGGCGTTCCGTTCACCGAGCGCTGCGCGTGTGGACGCCGGGGCCGCGTGGCCCGTTACGTTCGTCCGCTCGGGCCGCGAGGCTGTCTGGACGCCTTCGCACGGCAGCCTGTTGTCGTTTGCCGAGTCGCTGGGGCTGGCACTGCCAAGCGGTTGCCGTGTCGGGCAATGCGAGAGTTGCGCGGTGCGCGTGCTGGCCGGCGAGGTCGAGCACCTGGGCGACGTGGCGCTCGACGAGCCCGGCATGTGTCTGGCCTGTCAGGCCGTGCCGCGCGAAGCCATCGTGCTCGACGCCTGACATCTCATTTCCACCTCGACGAGGAGCTGTACTCATGAAATTCATCGACGCCGACGCCACTCGCGAGGCATTGGCTTTCGGCCCGTTGCTCGACGCGCTTCGCAGCCTGTTCGTCACCGGATGCGAAGTGCCGCTGCGCCACACGCACGTCATCCCGGAATCGGGCTCGCGCGAGGCGATGACCGTGCTCATCATGCCCGCGTGGCAGCCCGGCGGATATCTCGGCATCAAGACCGTCAACATCGCACCGGCCAATGCGCAGCGCGGCGTGCCGGGTCTGCATTCGACCTACCTGCTCTACGACGCCACGACGGGCGTGCCGCTGGCGCAAATGGACGGCAACGAGATCACGTCGCGCCGCACGGCGGCAGCCTCTGCGCTGGCTGCATCGTATCTGGCGCGTGACGATGCGTCGCATCTCGCGCTGCTCGGCGCGGGCCGCGTGGGGGCGCTCGTGCCGCTGGCCTATCGTGCGGTGCGCCCCATCACACGTGTGAGCGTGTGGGATCGCGATGTGCAGGCGTCCGGGCGTCTGGTCGATCGCCTGCATGCGCAAGGTCTCGACGCGGTCGTGTGCCATACCGCGAAGGCGGCCGTCGAAGGCGCGGATGTCGTCACCTGCGCAACGCTGGCGACCGAGCCCGTCGTGCAGGGCGACTGGTTGGCGCCGGGCGTCCATCTGGATCTGATCGGCAGCTTTACGCCGCAGATGCGCGAAGCCGACGATCTCTGCTTTGCTGGCGCGTCGTTGTACGTCGACACCGACGAAGCGCTGGCGAAATCGGGGGAGTTGCTCGGACCGATGTCGCGAGGCGTGTTCGCCGCGTCGGACGTGCGCGGCACGCTGGCCGACCTGTGTCGCGCAGGACGCGGATGTCGTAACGGCGAGGGTGAGCGCACGGTATTCAAGGCCGTAGGGACAGCGCTGGAAGATCTCGCGGCCGCCACGCTCGTCTGGCACGCGACACGACACGCTTGACACGACGCAGGCAACTGGCGATGGACGACGGCGGCGATGAAAAGTCGCTGTCGCAGGGCAGGGCACGGGGCGAGCATCGCGAGGTGCGGCGGTGCCGATCATGACAAACCTAAGGGAACACAGGCAATGAAACCGGGAAATTCACTTTCGAGCATGTCGGAGACGCCGCGGGACGGCGGACTTCTGGAACGTCTGGCGGCGGCGGTCACGCGTTGGTCCGAGCGCTGGTTTCCGGACGCCTATCTTTTCGCGGCGCTTGCCGTCATCGTATGCGCGGGCGGCGCGCTCGCCATCGGTGTCCCGGCGGTCAAAGTGGGCGTGGCCTTTGGCGACGGCTTCTGGAGCCTGATCCCGTTCACGATGCAGATGGCCATCGTGGCGATTTCCGGCTATGTGGTGGCCGTCTCGCCGCCCGCGGCGTTGCTCATCCGCAAGATGGCCACGCTGCCGCGCAGCGGTCGTAGCGCGGTGGCCTATGTGGCATTTGTGAGTATCGTGCTCTCGCTGTTCAACTGGGCCATCAGCCTGGTCTTTGCCGGCTTGCTGGTGCGCGCGATTGCGCGCCGCGACGACATTCGCATGGACTACCGTGCGGCGGGCGCGGCGGCGTATCTGGGCATGGGGGCGACGTGGGCGCTCGGCCTGAGTTCGTCGGCGGCGCAGTTGCAGGCCAACCCGGCAAGCTTGCCGAAGGCGCTGGTCGAGGTCACCGGCGTCATTCCGTTCGCCGACACCATCTTCCTGCCGCAATCGATGGCGATTGCCGCCGTGCTGACGGTGGTGTCGGTGGCGCTGGCTTACTACTCGGCACCGCGCGACGACCGCGCCACCGTCGCGGCCGAGCTCGGCGTGTCGCTCGACGATATGGCGAAGCCTTACGCGCGTGCGCAACGCCCGGGGGATTGGCTTGAATACAGCCCGGTAGTCACGGTGCTGATCGTGGCGCTGGGCGTGCTCTGGATCGGACATGAGTTCACGACAAAGGATCCGTTGCTGGCGATCTCCAATCTAAACACTTACAACTTCGTGTTCCTGATGTTGGGCATGTTGCTGAACTGGCGTCCCCGCCGGTTTCTCGATGCGATCGCGAAGTCGGTGCCGTCCGTGGCGGGCGTGCTGATCCAGTTCCCGCTCTACGGCGGCATTGCCTACCTGCTGACCAAAGCGCCGGGCATCGATGGGGCGACGCTTTCGCACCACCTGTCGAGCTTCTTCGTGGCGATCTCGTCACAGACGTCTTTCCCGGGTGTGATGGGCGTGTATTCGGCGGTACTGGGCTTCTTCGTGCCGTCGGGCGGCGGCAAGTGGATCATCGAGGCCCCGTACGTGATGCAGGCAGCCAATGACCTGCACGTGCACCTGGGGTGGGCGGTGACCGTGTACAACGCAGCCGAAGCGCTGCCGAACCTGATCAATCCGTTTTGGATGCTCCCGCTGCTGGGGGTACTCGGTCTGCGCGCGCGCGACATTGTCGGATACACGTTCACGCAATTGTTGGTGCACTTCCCCGTGGTCATCGTCATGCTGTGGCTGCTCGCGCAGACATTGACGTATCACCCGCCGGTGATGCCGTGAGGTGCAGGCTGTCGCGCAACTTCGGACGTCGAAGCGGATTGCGATTGGCGCTACACTGTGCCCCGAGAAAAAGAGTCATTGCGCACTTCACGGGGGAGTTCGAAACATGTCAGCCAGAACCTTGCTGATCGCCTGCCTGGCCACCGCAGGAATATCGGTGGCCGGTGGCGCGGCCGCTCAGTCCTACTTGCAGAGTGGCGATCTGAACAGCATCCGCCAATCGAATCAGGCCGCGCCGGGTGGTCAGCCCGGCGTGGGGCTCATGCCGCCCGCGTCGACACATGACAGGGAGGGCGGCGTTGGCGCACGGTTCAAGCAGGGCATGGCGGAGGGTGAGCGGCAGGCACAACGCCAGCGTGAGTCGTCCGCGACGAACGATATGCAGATGAGGCAACTGACGGATCCGCAACGCGCGCCGCAAGGTCGTTTCCCGGGGGCGTCGACGAACGCGCAGGGTGCGGTCTACTTCAACGAGCAGGGGCCCACCGCTTGCAAGCGAGATCCGGTGTCGGGGCAGGTGCAATGTGGGGCGACCCCCTCACGATAAGCGCCGTCTTACCGCTTTCGATTATCGCGATGCCGCATCGTCCGGGCGGCACACCGACAGCACATGTTGTCGAAGCCAGCGATGAACGGGGTCCGCGTCCATTCGGGGATGCCACATCAACGACACGGCAATCTGTCCGGTCGTCACCGGCAGGTCGAACACATGGACCGACGCGGATGAGGTTGCGACGCGCCGTGCGGCGCGTTGCCTCTTGAGTGACGCGGGCACCAGCGCGATCAAGTCGGACGCCTGCGCCACCGACAACGCGGCCGGAAAGCTTGGCACCACCGCGACAATCTCGCGGTGCAGACCCAACGCGTCAAGCGCGACATCGACAGGCCCCCGCCCGGCGCCGTGCCGCGACGCCACGACATGCCCGAACGCGACGTGTCGTTCGGTGGGCGACGCCACAGTGGGGCACCTCGGAACGCCACTTCGGCTAAGATGCACGCATCGACGTCGTGGCCGATGCGATAGCTCCTAGAGCGAGGCCGTTCGAGCCCGCCATTCCGACAATCCGGCAATGAAGCCATTTGGCAACGGTGGGCGACGCCTGGTCGCCTGCGCGATCGTGGGGGCGGCAAGCGTGTACGCGGCCGCGGCGCTGGCGCAGCCGCCGCAGTACAAGAGCGACGCTGAACTGATGGGGGCGGCGATCGCGTCCCCCGAAGGTGTCGGTGAGGTGCTCGCGCGGCTCGTGCAGAAGTGCGGGCTCTACGGCGACGCCACGCGAACCCACGGGAATGCGGCATTGCGCGCATGGCAGACGCGTCATCGCGACTATCTCGCCGAGGGCCGTCGCGTGCGCGCCGAATTGCAATCCGCCTATACCAACCCCGACGAACGCGCGCGGTTCGACGACTTGCTGCGCAACCAATTGCCGATGCTTGTCGAGCGACAGTTTGTCGTCTATTCGCGCAGCATCGACGATCAGCCGACCGAGAGCGCGAAAGCGGATCTGTGCGACGGCTATTTCTCGGCGGTGGATGACCGTCAGTTCGATCTCAAGGTGAACGACCCCGCGCTCGCCGCGTTCTTCGACCGGCGCATCGCGGCACGTGCTGCGCCAGCGAGCGCGGTGGGCGATGCTGAGCGCGGCGATCATCCGAACGCGGCGCAAGATGCCGCGGCCAGCGCACCGGCTGCACCGGCTGCACCCGCAGCGCCGGCCAAGTGAGCGCGGTTACGCCGCCGCCACCGCGTCGCTGTCCTCCGGCCGCTCGCCCGTCAGCAGGTAACGCATGAGATCGCCCACGGGGCGAATGCGCTCACCGAAGGGCAACGGGTCGCGGCCGCGGAAGAAGAGTCCGCGCGCCACATCGCCACGCACCGCCTGGGCGAGTTTCAGATCGATGCAGAACTGCCCGATGCGCGCCACGCCGTCGCGCAGCCCGCAGGCCTGCAAGCAGTCGAATCCCTCCAGACACTGCCGCACCTTCGCCTTCGCTTGAAGGGCGGTCTCACGCGAGAGGTACTTTCTCAACCACGGTGTCAGCACCGCACGCGCAGGCAGCCCGGCCACGCTGGTGAACTCGGCAATGTCTTCCGGCCGTGCGCTCGCCAACACCGCCTTGAATGCCGGGTGCGCATCCGATTCCTCGGTCACGGCAAACGCCGTGCCGAGCTGCACGCCTGCCGCGCCTTGTCCCAGCCAGTGGCGAACCTGCTCGTGACGGTGAATCCCGCCGGCCACGATCAGCGGCACGCGGCCCCAATCGATGCCGAGCGTCGCATAGATCTCGCGGCACTCCGCGAGCACGCGCTCGAACGAGAAGCGCGCGTCGCCGAGCTCCTCGATGCGCGACGCCCCGAGATGCCCGCCCGCATGTGCCGGATGCTCGATGACGATGGCGTCCGGCAGGCGGCCCTTCTTCTGCCACTTGCGCAACACGAGGCTGACGCCGCGCGAGTCCGACAGAATCGGGATGAGCGCGACGCCTGGATGAGACGCCGTGAGTTCCGGCAGGTCGAGCGGCAATCCGGCGCCCATGACGATGGCGTCGGCGCCGCTCTCGCACGCCTGCCGTACCAGCGATGCGTGTGCGCTCACCGCCTTCATGACGTTGACCGCCACCAGTCCGTTACCGTCGGCAATCGCCTTGGCGGCGCGGATCTCCCGGTCCAGCGCAATCAGGTTGACCGCCTCGATGGCCGCCTTCTTGCCCTCCGGGGTGTGAAGGCCGTCCACTTCGGCGAGCAGGTCAGGATGATGGTGGCGCAGATCGATGCTCGCGATCGTCCCCATGCCGTTGTGCCGCGCCACCGTGCCGGCGAGCCGGTGCGCGGAGATGCCGATGCCCATGCCGCCTTGCACTACCGGCACCAGCCGGCGGCCGGCCAGCGTCAACCATTGCTCGTTCATGTCAGTTCCGTTCGTCGAGGTGGGCTCGCGCGGGCGATGGCGCCGTGTGACGGCGCGCCCACGCGAAAAGGGCAGTCTGGCACCTGCCCCGCGAACGGGTCTTGCGATGGGTCAAGCGCGGGCGCGCTCAGGCGGTGCGGAACCTGCGGCATGACGTCGCAGCCGCTGGCCCCGCGTGTGGCCGCTTGCGAGCAGACGCTAGTCCGCGCGGGCTTTGGGCGGCGTGCCGCTCAGTTTCATGCCGAGGCCACGCAGGAACACGCGCAGCCCGTCGGCCTTCCCCAGTTGCGGACGATGACGGAAAACGTCGTAGTTGACGGCGTCGATCCGGTCGAGGATGCGCAGCCCGCCATGCACCACGCAACACAGTTCGAGCCCAAAACGGCCGGGGACACGGTTGGCGAGCGGCGCGCCGCGCAGCATCATCCGCCGGGCGAAGTCGACCTCATAGCGCATGAGCGCGCGCCAGCGATCGTCGAACGTCTGCGCGCCGATGTCGGCGTCAGTCACGCCGAAGCGAGCCATGTCGTCCTGCGGCAGGTACACGCGCGCCTTGCGCCAGTCGACTTCCACGTCCTGCCAGAAGTTGATGAGTTGCAGGGCCGAGCAGATGTCGTCCGAGCAGGCGATGTTCTCGGGGGTGTCGAGCTTGAACAGGCCGAGCATGATGCGCCCGACCGGGTCGGCCGAGCGGCGCGTGTAGTCGCGCAGGTCGGCGAACGTCGCGTAACGCTTGACGTCGATGTCCTGATCGAACGCGCTCAGCAGGTCGGAGAACGGCTGGACCGGGAGCCGATGCTCGGCCATGACACGTGCAAGGGCCGCGAACAGCGGTTTGTCGGGCGACGTGGGCAGCCCGGCGGCGATCTTGTCGAGTTCCGCCTGATAAGCCGCGAGGCCGGCGTGACGCTCGGCGTCGGACGCATCGCCCTCGTCGGCAATGTCGTCGGCCGTGCGCGCGAAGTTGTAGATCACGCCGACCGGCGCGCGCATCTCGCGCGGCAGCAGGATACTGGCGACCGGGAAGTTCTCGTAATGCTCGATCTTGGCGTCGGAAGTCATCAGGCGGGTGGGGCAAATGGGGCAACGCGGCGGCGCTGAGGGCCCCGAGATTCTATGCTATCGTTCCGAATCCTGGCGGGAAAGTCGCGCCAATCCCCGGTATACTTCCCTCCTTGCAAGAATCCCCTGAGTTTTTTCCGTGGTGTCACCCCGTTCCCCTGCACGACGAGGAGCCTCGTGAGCGTCGCCGAACCGATCGAAATGTCGCCTGAGCCAAGCAGCGCACGCGTGGCGTCGGGCAGCAGTTTTTACGCTGCCATGCGCATTCTGCCGCCCGCGCAGCGCGAAGGCATGTTCGAGATTTATGCCTTTTGCCGCGCCGTAGACGACATTGCCGACGACGGCGACGACACGTCGGCGAGCCGCATGGCGCGTCTGGCCGCGTGGCGACGCGATCTGGCCGATCTGTACGACGGACGCCCGGCGCCGTCGCTCGCGAACCTTGCCCGCGTGGTCAAGCAGTTCGGCCTGAAGCACGATGACTTTCTCGCCGTGATCGACGGCATGGAAATGGATGCCTGCGGCCCCATCGTCGCGCCCGACCTGCCCACGCTCGATCTGTATTGCGATCGCGTGGCGAGCGCCGTCGGTCGTCTGTCGGTCAAGGTGTTCGGCATGCCCGAGCAGGACGGTATCGACCTGTCCTATCACCTCGGCCGCGCCCTCCAACTGACGAATATCCTGCGCGACATCGACGAAGACGCCGGCATCGGCCGCGTCTATCTGCCACGCGAAACGCTGGCCGAGGCCGGCATCGTGGGCGCCACGCCGCAGAACGTCGTTGCCGCCCAGCTCGACCGCGCCTGTGCGCCCCTGGTGGCGCAGGCCCGAGAACATTATGCGAAGGCGCGCGCCATCATGGCGCCGTACCCGCGCCGCGTGGTGATTGCGCCCGCTGTGATGGCCAAAGCCTACGGCGCGATCCTCGACAAGCTCATTGCGCGCGGCTTCGCCGTGCCTCGCGAGCGCGTGCGCGTGCCGCGCTGGCGTCTCATGCTGATGCTGCTGCGGCAGATGGCGTTCTGATGTCGGGCACGGCTCACGTTATCGGTGCCGGTCTGGCAGGCCTGGCCGCCGCGGTAAGGCTCGTGAAGCGTGGCGTGCCGGTCGTGCTGCATGAGGCGGCACCGCAGGCAGGCGGACGCTGCCGGTCCTACTTCGACCGGCAGTTGAACGCGGTGATCGACAACGGCAATCACCTGGTGCTCTCGGGCAATACAACGATGCGCGAATTTACGCGCACCATCGGCTCTGAACACACATTGACCGGCCCCGATCGTGCGGAATTCGCATTCGTCGATCTGACGAGCGACGAGCGCTGGACGGTGCGTCTGTCGGAAGGGCGCCTGCCATGGTGGATCTTCGACAGCAACGCCCGCGTGCCGGGCACGAAGTGGTCGGACTACCTGTCGCTCGCGCCGCTGCTGCGCGCCGGGCCCGACGCGACGATGACCGATGCGATGCGTTGTCCGCCCGCGCTTTACCAGCGCCTGATTCACCCGCTGTTTCTCGCCGTGCTCAACGCCGATCCGGCCGAAGGCTCGGCGCAGATGGCGGCCGCCGTCATTCGCGAAACGCTCGCGGCGGGCGGCAAGGCGTGTCATCCGCTGATCGCGAGCGAGGGCCTGGACGTATCGTTTGTCACGCCCGCGCTGGCGTTCCTGGAAGCGAACGGCGCGCGCGTGATGATGCAGCACCGCGTGCGGGCGTTGGGATTTGCGCCGGACGACAGTCGTGTGGCGTCGATCGATTTTGGCGACGGACCGCAGGTGTTGGCGGCGGACGATGCCGTCGTGCTGGCGGTGCCGCCAAACGTGGCGGCTGGGCTGGTGCCGGACCTGACGACGCCCGACGAATACCGGGCCATCGTCAACGCCCATTTCCAGGTGCCGCCGCCGCCGGGCTGCCCGCCGATGATCGGCGTGGTGAACGGCGTGAGCGACTGGATCTTCGCGTTCGACGGCCGGTTGTCGGTGACGATCAGCGGGGCGGACCATTTGCTCGACGAATCTCGGGAATCGCTCGCGCTGCGCATCTGGGACGAGGTCGCGCGCGCCTGTCAGGTACCCGCCACGCCGATGCCGGTGTGGCAATTGGTGCGCGAGAAGCGCGCCACGTTTGCGGCAACGCCGGCGCAGGACAAGCGTCGCCCCGGCGCGCGCACGCGCTGGCGCAATCTCGCGCTCGCTGGAGACTGGACGGCCACCGGCCTGCCCGCGACCATCGAAGGCGCGCTGCGCAGCGGCAACCGGGCGGCCGACGTGCTGCATCCCGCCTGAGGCTTGTCGGACCGTCTCGTGCATGAGCCGGGCGACAGAACCCGGCACCTATCGTCAATGACACTGTTTAACCGGCGCGTACACCGCGCCGATCACACGCCTTTGAGTAGGCAAGAATGCCATGGACACGATACGCGATGCTTCCGAAAAGGAAGTGCGACGCACGGCCACTGCCACGGCCGTGGACCTCGAACTGCATACCGAGCTTGCCCATAAGGTGAGCACGGCAATGGCAACGCAGACGCTCGAGACGGGCATCGACCGCTCGATCACGGCGTTGCTCGACCTGCAACAAGACGACGGTCACTGGCTCTTCGAACTGGAAGCCGACGCCACGATTCCGGCGGAATACGTGCTGCTGCGTCACCATCTGGCCGAGCCGGTCGAAGCCGAGCTCGAAGCGAAGATCGCCGCCTATCTGCGCCGCATCCAGGGCGAGCACGGCGGCTGGCCGCTGTTCCATCAGGGCAAGTTCGACATGAGCGCGAGCGTGAAGGCGTATTTCGCGCTCAAGATGATCGGCGATCCCATTGACGCCCCGCACATGGTGCGCGCCCGCGAGGCCATCCTCTCGCGTGGCGGTGCGCAGAACTCGAACGTTTTTACGCGAATCTTGCTGGCGCTGTACGGTGTGCTGGAGTGGAAGGCCGTGCCGATGATGCCCGTCGAGATCATGCTGTTGCCGCAGTGGTTCCCCTTCCATCTGTCGAAGGTGTCGTACTGGGCGCGCACCGTGATCGTGCCGTTGCTTGTGCTGCAAGCCAAGCGCCCGCGCGCGCGTAATCCCAAGGGCGTCGGCATCGACGAGCTGTTCATCGGTCGTCCCAAAGACGTTGGCCCGCCCAGGCGCGCACCGCACCAGAGCCGCTTCTGGTTCACGTGCTTTTCGGGCGTCGATCATGTGCTGCGAGCCCTCGATCCGTTCTTTCCGAGAAAACTGCGAGAGAAGTCGATCCAGCGTGCCGTCGCGTTCGTCGAGGAGCGCCTGAACGGAGAAGACGGCCTCGGTGCGATTTATCCGGCCATGGCCAACGCGGTCATGATGTACGACGCGCTTGGCTATCCCGAAGCGCATCCGAGCCGCGCGATCGCCCGCCGGTCGGTCGAGAAGCTGGTGACGCCTGCCGATCACGAGACCTATGTGCAGCCGTGTCTGTCGCCGG
Organism: Pandoraea sp. B-6; assembly: GCF_000282835.1. NCBI lineage: Bacteria > Pseudomonadati > Pseudomonadota > Betaproteobacteria > Burkholderiales > Burkholderiaceae > Pandoraea > Pandoraea sp. B-6. The sequence continues at coordinate 135,861 of NZ_KB290559.1, forward strand.
TGTGGGACACCGCGCTGGCCGCGCACGCGCTGCTCGAAACCGGCGACAAGCGCGCCATCGAGCAGGCAGGCAAGGGGCTGAAGTGGCTCATTCCGCTGCAGATCCTGGACGTGCGCGGCGACTGGATTTCACGCCGCCCGAACGTGCGTCCGGGCGGTTGGGCCTTCCAGTTCGCGAATCCGCACTACCCGGATGTCGACGACACCGCCGTGGTCGCCATGGCGATGGATCGCTACGAGAAGCTCGTGGGCGCCTTCGGGAACGACACGGTCGACGCGAGCCCGCAGCCGATGCGTCACGCGATCGATCGCGGCACGGAGTGGGTCATCGGCATGCAGAGCGGTAACGGCGGCTGGGGCGCATTCGAGCCCGAGAACACGCATCTGTATCTGAACAGCATCCCGTTCTCGGACCATGGCGCCTTGCTCGATCCGCCGACGGTGGACGTCTCCGCGCGATGCCTGTCGATGCTCGCGCAATTGCCGCCATCGCCGGAGCGCAAGGCCTCGGCCGATCTGGCGTTGAAATACATTCTCGACGATCAGGAAGCCGACGGCAGTTGGTACGGCCGCTGGGGCATGAATTACGTGTACGGCACGTGGTCGGCGATGTGCGGCTTGCAGGCGGCGGGGGTGCCGCCGGCGCATCCGGCCATGGCGCGCGCGGCGCAATGGCTCCTCTCGATCCAGAACACCGACGGCGGCTGGGGCGAGGACGGCGAGAGCTACAAGCTCGACTACCAGGGCTACGAAGCGGCACCGAGCACGGCGTCGCAAACGGCGTGGGCGCTGCTCGGCCTGATGGCGGCGGGCAAGGCCGACGACCCGGCGGTCAAGCGCGGTGTCGCTTATCTGCTGAGTACGCAGAACGATGAAGGGCTGTGGGACGAAGCCCTGTACACGGCGACGGGCTTCCCGCGCGTGTTCTATCTGCGCTATCACGGCTATCGCAAGTTCTTCCCGCTGTGGGCACTCGCGCGCTACCGCAACCTGACGGTGCGCAATGACTGCCCGGTGCCGTGCGGGATGTGATCGCACCCGCCATGACCCCGCCCATCATCGTGGTGACCGGTATGCCCTTCGAAGCCCGCATCGCGCGCGGCGACGGGGTGGTCGTGGTCTGCGCGCAAAACAATACGCTCGCGTCAGACCTGGAGGCCGCGATGGCACGCGACGGCGCGCGCGGGCTGGTGAGCTTCGGCACGGCGGGCGGTTTGAGGCCCGGCGTGGCGCCCGGTCGGTGGGTGATTGCGCATCGGGTATTGGATATGCCACAGCAGGCGCACGCGTATGTGTCGTGCGTGCGCTGGGCCGATGCGCTGCGTCGTGCCATGCCCGACGCCTTGCACGCCGATCTGGCCGGGGTGACGGGCCCTGTCGTTAGGGCCGACGACAAGGCCGCCCTGTGGCGAGAGAGCGGGGCGGCGGCGGCCGACATGGAGTCGCACATCGTCGCACGCGTGGCACAGGCGCACGGACTACCGTTCGTCGCCGCCCGCGTGGTGATCGACCCGGCGGAGCGCTCGCTCCCCCCAGCGGCGCTCGCCGGACTTCGAAGCGACGGCTCCACCGATATCCTCGGCGTGCTGCGCTCGCTCGCCGTCAATCCGCTTCAATTGCCCGCGCTGCTGCGTGTCGGGAGAGACGCGAGCCGCGCCAATCAGGCCATGCGCCATGGGCGCGAGGTCGTCGCGCGCGAACTGGGCGACGGATTCGGTGCGGTGGCTGCCGGCATCTGATCACGGCGTCTTTCCCCGCCATCCATCACCACGATCACCCTCAACAAAAATGCCAGCGCGTCGTTGTCGACGGGCTGGCATTTTTGTTTTCGGGCACACGTCGGTCGGCGTGCCGATTCAAGCGTCCGACGATTGCTGGCCGCGTGCTTGAGCGCGCCCCTTCCACATGCCACCGCGACCGCGCCAGTGCTGCAGCGCCGAGTCGAACGTGAAGACGGTATAGAGCGCAGCGACGAGCGGCAGCAGCGGGCCGAAGCTCGACGGCTGCCGGTAGAAGCGCAACATCGGCACGTAGGCCAGCGTCATCGCCATCCACGCGAAGAGGCCGAGCCATTGGGCGATGCCCGTGGCAAAGATCGTCATGACCGGCGGCACGATGAACGTGAGCAGTAGCGAGACGAGGGTCCCCGCAAGCAACACCGGTGAATACTGCAACTGCGCGTAGGCCGTGCGCGACACCATCTTGCGAATCTCTCCGAGGTCGTCGTACGGACGCACGCTCAGGGCGCGCTCGGTCAACCCCAGCCAGATCGCGCCTTGCCGCTTGAGCAGGCGTCCCATCGCGCAGTCGTCGATGATCTCGTCGCGAATGGCTTCGATGCCGCCGCCGGCTTCGAGCGAAGCGCGATGGATCAACATGCATCCGCCCGCGGCCGCAGCCATGCGTTTCTTCGGATCGTTGACCCACGCGAACGGGTAAAGCATCTGGAAGAACAGCACGAACGCTGGAATCAGTGTGCGCTCGAACCAGGCGGTGCAGCGCAGCTTCGCCATCAGCGAGACGAGCACGCGGCCATCGCCGACCGCCCGCGTGACCAGTCGGCGTACGTTCTCGGGTAGATGGGCAATGTCGGCGTCGGTGTGCAGGAGGTAGTCGGGGGGGATGCCGTCGTCGTTCGTGCCCGGATCGCTCGCGAACGCGACCCCTTGGCTCACGGCCCACAGCTTGCCGGTCCAGCCGCCGGGCAGGGGCTGGCCGCTGAGCACATCCACGCGGCGCGTGAAGCCGTCGGCCGCCGCCCGCGCGGCGGCTTCGCGCGCGAGATCGGCCGTGCCGTCGCTGCTCTGGTCGTCGACGACCACGATGCGCAGCCGCCCGGCATAGTCCTGGCGGCACAACGATGCCACGACCTGTGCGATCGATTCCGCCTCGTTGCGCGCGGGAATGACCACCGCCACCGATGGCCAGACATCGGGCACAGGCAGACGGTCTTCATCCAGATCGTCGCGCTCGCGCGCACGCCAGAAGCCGCCTTGCGAGCTGAGCAGGTAGATCCAGATGCCCAGCGAAAGCGCGGCGATCCAGGCCAGAGCGGTCATGTCAGATATCCGGCGGAGCCAAACCAGGCGAGCGCGTCCTGCAGGCCCGCAGCGTAGGGACGAGCGGTGTAGCCGAGGTCGCGTTTCGCCTTCTCCGATGAGAAGTACATCTGATACCGCGACATCTTCAAGCCGTCGACCGTGACGAACGGCTCCTTGCCGGTGAAGCGCGCAACGCCTTGCGCCGCCATCGCGAGCGGATAGAGCGGCCAGCGCGGCAGCGCGATCTTCGGAGCGCGGCGCCCCACCATGTCGGCGATGCCCGCGAGCATGTCACGCAGCGGCACGTCGTCGCCGCCAAGAATGTAGCGCTCACCGATGCGGCCGCGCTCCAGGGCGAGCAGATGGCCTTCGGCGCAGTCGTCGACGTGCACGAGGTTAAGACCGGTATCGACGAACGCGGGGATCTTGCCCTGCGCGGCCTCGACGATGATGCGTCCCGTCGGCGTGGGCTTGATATCGCGTGGTCCGATGGGCGTAGACGGATTGACGATCACGGCGGGCAGGCCGTCGTGGGCGATCATTCGTTCGACCAGACGCTCGGCGGCGACCTTGCTGCGCTTGTACACGCCGATGGTCGTGGCTTCGTCGTTCGGGGAGGTTTCGTCGACGGGGCCGACGGCGTCGTGCACGCGCAGCGTGGCGACGCTGCTGGTGTAGACCACGCGCCCGACGCCCGCGCGCAGCGCGGCTTCCATCACCGTGCGCGTGCCGTCGATATTGGCCCGCATGATGTCGTTGGGGTCTTTCGCCCAGAGACGATAGTCGGCGGCCACGTGGAGCAGGGCATCCACGCCGCCGAGCGCGCGCTGCATCGACGCGGCGTCGCGCATATCGCCTTCCACGACCTCGACAGGAAGATCGGCGAGGTTCGCGCGTGGACTGGTGCCGCGCACCAGCAGGCGAACCTCGTGACCGCGCGCCAGCGCCGCGCGTGCTACCGCGGACCCGACGAACCCGGAGGCGCCGGTGACCAGGACACGCGACGGCATTTAGGCCTTGGCCCGGCGCAACTCGTCGAGCTTGATCTCGACGTGCTTCGAGAACACGAACTCGGCCGGACGCTGCTTGGTGAACGAAACGTCGTCGGCCATCGCGCCGTCCGTGCGGACCCCCTTGAGCGCCACGCCCAGCGCGCGCAACGGATGCGAGAGCGTCTCGTTCACGGCCGTGGCTTCGAAACCGCTGTGCACCATGCAGTCGGCGCACTTCTCGTAGTTGCCCACGCCGTACTTGTCCCAGTCGGTGGTGTCCATCAGTTCCGTGTACGTCTTGGCATAGCCTTCGCCAAGCAGGTAGCACGGACGCTGCCAGCCGAACACGGTGCGCGTCGGGTTGCCCCACGGCGTGCAATGGTACGAACGGTTGCCGGCGAGGAAATCGAGGAACAGGCTCGACTGGCTGAACGTCCAGTCCTTGCCGCCGTTGCCGCGCTTGAGAATGTCGCGGAACAGTTGCTTGGTCTTCGAGCGGTTCAGGAAATGCTGCTGGTCCGGGGCGCGCTCGTAGGCATAGCCCGGCGACACGGTAATGCCGTCAAGGCCCATTTCCTTCGTGGAGTCGAAGAACTTGGCAACCTTTTCCGGGTCGGCGTTGTTGAACAGCGTGCAGTTGATGTTCACGCGGAAGCCACGTGACTTGGCCAGCTTGATGGCGGCCACGGCGCGTTCGTACACGCCATCCTGCGACACCGCGGCGTCGTGCATTTCACGGTCGCCGTCGAGGTGAATCGACCAAACGAAGAACGGGCTCGGCTGGTAGTCGTCGATCTTCTTCTCGAGCAGCAGCGCGTTCGTGCACAGATAGACGAACTTCTTGCGCGCGATGATGCCCTTGACGATCTCCGGCATTTCCTTGTGCAGCAGCGGTTCGCCACCGGCAATCGAGACCACCGGCGCGCCGCATTCGTCCACGGCATCGAGCGAGTCCTTGAGCGAGACGCGCTGGTTCAGAATGGGGTCCGGATAGTCGATCTTGCCACAGCCCGAGCAGGCGAGATTGCAGCGGAACAACGGTTCGAGCATCAGCACCAGCGGGTAGCGCTTGTTGCCCTTGAAGCGTTGTTTCATCAGATAGGCGCCAACATACGCCTGTTGCAGGAAGGGGATGGCCACGTTCGGCTCCTGTTCGTATTGCGTTAGCCGGCCAGCGCGTGATGCGCGGCGACCGGCTCGTCTTTGGTCAGTTCCGACGGCAGGCGAAACTGGATGGTTTCCTCGATGCCGTCCATGAGAGTCACTTCGACGGTGTCGATGCGGCGCAGCGCGTCGATCACGTCTTCGACCATGCGTTCGGGCGCGGACGCCCCGGCAGTGATACCGATGCGGGCCTGGCCGCGCACCCATGCCGGATCGACCTCGGTGCCGTCGGCCACGAGATAGCTCGGCAGCCCCATTTCGGCGCCGATTTCGCGCAGGCGGTTCGAGTTCGAGCTGTTCGTCGCACCCACCACGAGCAGCACGTCCACACGCTCGCACAGCTCGCGCACGGCGGTCTGGCGGTTTTGCGTGGCGTAACAGATGTCCTTGGTGTCCGGACCGACGATATCGGTAAAGCGACCTTGCAGCGCCGCAATGATACCCCGAGTCTCGTCGACCGACAGTGTGGTCTGCGTCACATACGAGACCGGCGTGTCGACGGCCAGCGGCAGCGCGTCGACATCGCGCTCGGTCTGCACGAGATGCACGGGGCCGTCGATCTGGCCCATCGTGCCCTCGACTTCCGGGTGCCCGGCGTGGCCGATCAGAATGACGTCACGCCCGGCGGACACGTAGTTCTTGCCTTGCAGGTGCACCTTGGTCACGAGCGGGCAGGTGGCATTGAGCACTCGCAGGCCGCGCGTCTGTGCTTCCTGTTCAACGACGCGCGCCACGCCATGGGCACTGAAAATAGTGACCGCGCCCGCGGGGGCTTCGGACAGCTCGTCGATGAAGCGCGCGCCCTTGGCCTTGAGCGAATCGACCACATGTTTGTTATGGACGATCTCATGGCGCACGTAGACCGGGGCGCCATACTTTTCCAGGGCGCGTTCCACGATCTCGATGGCACGTATGACACCCGCACAAAAACCGCGGGGTTGGGCAAGGAAGACTTGCATTCAGCTCTCCGGCTCAGGTCGGCCGGGATGACGGTTCCCATCGAGGATGCATGGCCTGATCGCCATGGCCTCATGGCGCCCGCGGCGCCAGTGCCAATGGCAATTCGCGCGCACCCTTGGGGGGACCGCCGTCCGGTCGTTTGACAAGCGACGATTGTAACCGCCGCCGCCAAATGCTGCTGAGCACTCCCGAGTAGAGAGACGCCAGCGCATATTTCGTAAATGTTGACGAATCGGCGCTTATCTGGATCTGATTTGCGTCGAAGGTGCCGCCAAGTTGCCATGGATGCCCGCGGCCCGGCGGTACCGGACACGGCAGGCGTCGTCAAGCTGTCGATTTTACTTGCCGAAACGCGCGTTCTTGTCGCGCAGGTAGGTGATCAGGCCGTCGATACCGCCCTGGGCGATGCGCGCCTTGAATTGCGGTTGATACAACTGGATGAGCCATGCGTTGGCCACGTTCTCGCCCATCATGTTGATGTCGTAGATCTTCCACCCCTTGTCTGTTTTGGCCAGGCGATAGGCCACCGACAGATTGTCGCCGTTGCCGCTGACCGAGGCGCCCACCACCACGTCGCTGCTGTTCGCCGTGAGTTTGGCCGGCGTGAACTTGAACGCGATCTGGCTACCGCGCACCTGCGAGAGTTGCAGTGCGAAGGTGTTCACGAGCAATTGCTGGAACTGCTCGAAGATCTGCTGCTGCTGCGCCGGGGTGGCCGCATCGAACGCCTTCGAGCCAACGGCGTAACGCGTAGTCCGATGGAAATCGGTATAGGGCAGGAAGTCGCGGGCCACGACACGGGCGGTGGCGGCGACATCGCCGTCGCGGGCTGCCGCGTCGGCTTTGGCCGCCTTGACGACGGTCTCGACCGCCGTCTTCACCATGTCGTTCGGATTGTTGCTGCTTGCCTGTGCCCAGGCGCCGGAGGCGAGGCCGATGCCGCTGAATGCGACGGCCGAGAGTGCCGTCACCAGAAATTTGTTCATACCGTCTTCGTGGATTTCAATCGGGTTGGCCGTAGTGTAGTTCACGCGGCCTTGTATACTGCTGCGATTTCGTCAATTCACCGTTTCCTTGTCTTCCATGAGCTGATCGACGGACTTCGTCTGCGATTGGTTCCCCGGTATCGCTTGATACATCGCGTTTCGTGGCCTTTTAGAGCGCGGCGGCCGGGGCGGGGGGACCTCGACTCTCTTCCGGAACCGCTACATGCTGACGTCGCTCGTCGTGCGCATCGTCCGTTTTTCGGCGAAGCACGCGTATCTGGTCATTTTCGCTTCGCTCCTGCTCGTGATGGCGAGTTGCGTGTACGTCGCCAAGCACTTCGCGATCAACACCGATATCTCGGGCCTGATCGATCTGAATACGCCCGCCGCCGAGCGCGGTCGTGCCATCGATCGCGCTTTCCCGCAGAAGACAGACCTCACCTTGGCCGTAGTGCAGGCCCCGGCGGCCGAGTTCGCCGACCGGGCCGCCGCCGAGCTGGCCGCGAAGCTGGTGACCGAGACCGACGTGTTCCGGGCGGTGAGCCGTCCCGGCTCGGGGGAGTTCTTTGCGCACAACGCGCTGCTCTTCGCGCCGCTCGACGACGTGAAGTCGCTCACGGGCAAGCTCGATGACGCCAAGCCCCTGCTCAACCGTCTGGCGCAGGACCCTAGCCTGGCCGGTTTGTCGAACCTGCTGTCGGTCACGCTGCAAACGCCGCTCCTCACCGGACAAGTCAAGCTGCCGGAAATGGCGAACCTGCTCGGGGATGCGGCCGAGACGACCGAGGCGGTGCTTGCCGGGCGTCCGGCGGCCATGTCGTGGCGAGCGCTCGTCGCGCCCGACACCGTGGCCCGCAGCTACGTCCAGGTGCAGCCGAAGGTGGACTACGCGGCCCTCGAAGCCGGGGCGAATGCCGCGACGCGCATTCGCGAGGCGGTGGCCGACCTGAAGCTGGGTGAGCGCTATGGCGCGACGGTGCGTTTGACGGGCCCGCGCCCGCTGTCCGACGAGGAGTTCGCCTCCGTGCGTCAGGACGCCGGTCCGAACGCGGTCGTCACGCTGCTCGCCGTGCTGGTCGTGCTGTGGCTGGCGGTGCGCTCGGGCAAGATGATTCTCGCGGTGTTCATCACGCTGCTGGCCGGGCTGGCCGTCACGTTTGCCCTCGGATTGATGATGGTCGGCGCGCTCAACATGATTTCGGTCGCGTTCGCGGTTCTGTTCGTTGGCATTGGGGTGGACTTCGGTATTCAGTTCGGCGTGCGCTATCGCGAGGAGCGCCATCGCCTGGACCATCGGCCGGGAGCGTCGGGCGACGAAGCACTCCACGGCGCGCTCACGAGTGCGGGCCGGGCAATTGCGATGCCGCTGTCACTGGCCGCCGCCGCCACGGCCGCGAGTTTCTTCTCGTTTCTGCCGACCGATTATCGCGGCGTGTCCGAACTCGGATTGATCGCAGGCGTGGGCATCCTGTGCGTGGCATTCCCGTCGGCCATCACCTTGTTGCCGGCGCTCATCAGTGTGTTCAAGCCGAAGGGCGAACCGAGTCCGCCGGGCTTTCGCAGCCTCGGCCCGGTCGACGAATTCACCGAGAAGCACCGCAAGCCGTTGCTGTACGGCACGCTCGCCCTCGTGGTCGCGGGCCTGCCGCTGCTCGCCCATTTGCACTTCGACTTCAACCCGTTGCATCTGAAGGATCCGAACACCGAGTCGATGGCGACGCTGAGGGATCTGGCCAATTCGCCGGAGGCCGGGGTCAACGACGTGCAACTGCTCGCCCCGACGCTTGCCGCCGCCGACGCCGACGCCGCGAAGCTGCGCGCCGTGCCGGAGGTCGGTCGCGTGGTCACGCTCACGACTTTCCTGCCGGCAGAGCAGCCCGCCAAGCTTGCGTTGATCGGCACGGCGGCCGAATCGTTGCTGCCGGTGCTTTCGCAACTTTCGCAAACGCCGCTGGCCCCGGTAGCCGATGCGGCGCGCGTGTCGGCGCTCAAGACGGCCGCCGGTCAGTTGGAGGACGCCGCGCTCGATCATCCGGGCGACGGCGCAAAGCCGGCGCAGC
>NZ_KB290560.1:0-22562 GCF_000282835.1 Pandoraea sp. B-6
CGCCGCGCTGCATTACAGCAGCGCGCGCCTGTGCCGGAACATGCGGCCGGTGCCGTTGCATGCCCCGCATCTGCAAACGCTGCCGGCACCCGCGGATCCGCTGGCGACGCTGCGCGGTGCAGCCGACGGCGCGGCGCTGCGGTTGCGGCACAGCGATGCGGCGTTGCATCGCCGCCTGCAACCGGACGCACCACTCGAGCGGCTGCTCTTCGAGCTGATGGAGCAGTTGCGCTGCGAGACGTTCATCCCGGCGGGCATGCCCGGCGTGGCGAAGAATGTGCGCGATCGCTTCGAGGCTTGGTCGCGCGCGATGCACATCGCTGGCGTGGCCGACAGTCATGTCGGGCTGCTGCTCTATACCGTCGCCCAGATGGGCTGGTCGCGGCTCACCGGCTATCCGGTCATCGAGGACACGGAAGGTCTCATCGAAGCCACGCGAATGGCCATCGCGCCACAAATCGGCGGCGCCCTCGCGGGCATGCGCCGAACGTGTGCCGATCAGGCCGCCTTCGCCGTGTACGCGCGCGCGCTAGCCGCCGATATCGCGGGCCTGATTCGTGCCGCCGGCGCTGACCAGGCCGAGGGCGATGCCAAGGACGACGAGGACGAAAAAGGTGTGCGCAACGCGTTCTCGCTGTTTCTCGATATCGACGATCAGGAGGACGATGGCATCACGCTCGCGCATTCGGGCGATAGCCGCGTGCTCAAGGCGTCGGCGCAGGGCTACTGCGTATTCACCCAGCGTTACGACCGTGAGCTGTATGCCGGCACGCTCGTGCGCCGGGCGCTGCTGACGGAATTTCGCGAACGGCTCGACGAGCGCATCGTCGCGCAGGCGATCAACGTGCCGAGGCTTGCGCGCGCGCTCAAGGCGGCGCTGGCGGTGCCGCAGCGCGACGGCTGGTCGTTCGGCGAAGAGCACGGGCGTATCGACGGACGGCGGCTCGCGCAACTGGTCAGCTCGCCTGCCGAGCGGCGGCTGTTCCGGCTCGAAAAGCACACGTTGATTGCCGAGTCGATGGTGAGCTTGCTAATCGACTGTTCCGGGTCGATGAAGGCCCAGATCGAAGCGGTTGCGATGATTGTCGACGTCCTGTCGCGGGCGCTCGATGCGGCGGGCATCACCAACGAAATCCTCGGTTTCACCACCGGCGCATGGAACGGCGGACGCGCGCGCACCGATTGGCTCGCGCGCGGCAAGCCCAAGTTCCCGGGGCGTTTGAACGAAGTCTCGCATCTGATCTTCAAGGACGCCGTGACGAGTTGGCGCCGAGCCCGGTCCGACATCGCGTCGCTGTTCAAGGCCGATCTGTTCCGCGAGGGCGTCGATGGCGAGGCCGTCGAGTGGGCGTGCGAGCGGTTGCGCTCGCGCAGCGTCAACCGACGCCTGCTGATCGTGATTTCCGACGGCAGTCCGATGGACGCCGCCACCAACCAGGCCAACGACGACCACTATCTCGACCATCACCTGCGCGAAGTCGTGGCGCAACAGCAGGCGCTCGGCGATGTGGAAGTGCTCGGGCTCGGCGTGGGTCTCGATCTCAGCCCGTATTACCGGAACTCGCTGGCGCTGGACCTGACGTCGCCGCCCGACATGACGATGCTCTCGCGACTCGTCGACTGGATCGGCACTGGTGGTCGTCGCGCACACACTTAACCGCCGCCCGCGTTGTCGTCCCTAAGCCATTTCCATCAACGCGCTCACCATCAAATGGGTGCCCAACAGGATCAACGTGAGAAAGGCGAGACGCCGCGTTGTCACGCTCGAGAGCGGAGGCGGATAACGGCGTGCGAACAGGGTGGCGAACGTCACGACCGGTAGCGCGACGGCCGCCTGCCAGATCATCGACGCGGGCAACTGTCCCGCGAAGGCACTGTAGAGCGTGCGGATCGACGCCGTGACGGCGAACAACAGAATCAACGCACAACGAATCTGCACCAGGGTGAGCGGCTGGCGATAGAAATAGAAGATCAGCGGCGGCCCGGAAATGCCGAACATCCCGCTGAGCAATCCGCCGAAGATGCCGCTGAGGAAGAACCCCGTGTCGCCGGAGCGCTCGGTCTTCGGCGCGGGGCGCAGCGCCGAGCCAATACCTCCGTACAGCACGACCGCGCCGAGCAGCAGATGCAGCGCGTTCGACGCGGTGCCGTTCAGGTAATCGAAGAGCAACACGCCGACAACGACCGATGGCAGGATGCCCAGGGTCGCCGCGCCTACCGCCCGCCAGTCGATGTGATGCAGCGTGCCCGGCAGCGCAAGGGCGCTGTTTATCAGCGTGACCAGACTCACCAGAATGGCCACGCTCGCCACCGGCGCCAGCCCGAACCCGCTGGCGCCGCCCAGAACGATCATGCCCAGCCCGAAGCCCGTGACCGTCTGGAAATACGTGGCGAAGCCCAGCAACAGCATCAACGGCAGGTAGGCCGCAATGGCGTGAAGCGTCATGGCCGGGTGGCGAGCGGCGAGGTTCCGGTGAGCTTGGCCTGGGCGGCCTGCGCCTGCACGCAGGTCACGCCGATCACGTAATAGATATCGTCGGCGCTGCAGCCGCGCGACAGGTCGTTGGCCGGCCGGTTCAGCCCTTGCAGGAGCGGGCCGATGGCTTTCGCTCCGCCGATGCGTTCCGCGAGCTTGTAGCCGATATTGCCCGCGTCGAGATTCGGGAAGATGAGCGTATTGGCATGGCCCTCGACTTGCGAGTGCACGACCTTGCGCTGGGCAATCTCGGCGACGATGGCCGCATCGAGCTGGACGTCGCCATCGATGGCCAGGTCCGGCCGCGCCGCTTGTACGAGATGGGTCGCCTGGACCACCTTGTCGACGGCCGCATGCTTCGCGCTGCCGCTGGTCGAGAACGACAGCATCGCCACGCGCGGTGGCTCCATGAGCAGGGCGCTGGCACTGTCGGCGGCGGCCAGTGCAATCTGCGCGAGCTGGGCGGCGTCGGGATCGACGACCAGGGCGCAGTCGGAAAAGATCAGGCCGCCCTTCATCGTATGGAACGGCTCGCAGAGCATCATCAGGAAGAAGCTCGACACGAGTTGGAACGACGGCTGCACCCCGATGATCTGTATCGCCATGCGCACCACGTCGGCCGTGGTGTTGACCGCGCCGGCGACGGAGCCGTCGGCGTGGCCGAGCCGCACCATCATGTTGGCGAAGCCCAGCGGCGCGCGCATTTCCTCGACGGCTTGCTCGCGCGTCATGCCCTTTTTGGCGCGCATGCCGTACCAGGTCTCGGCGAAGGCATCGGTCAGCGGCGACGTGGCCGGATCGATCAGTTCCATGCCGGCCAGGTCGATGTGCGCCGCCTCGGCCGCTCGTTGTGTCTTGCCGATGTCACCAACGAGCAAGATGCGGGCGATGCCCTCGCGCGTGGCCCGTGCGGCGGCGGCGAGCACCCGCTCGTCTTCCGATTCGCACAGCACGATGCGCATCGGTGCGTGGCGCGCCGTGTCGATAATGCGATGGATGGCTTTCATGATGTCGATGTCAAAAAAAAGAAAGCGCCCCCGGCACCCACAGAGCCGGGAGCGCTGTCACACGAACGACCTCGACGACGTTAGACGTAGTCCTTGTACTTGTCGAGCATGCGCACCGGCTTGGCCAGCGCGTCGCGACGGAACGGGTCGCCCAGCTCGCGGGTACACATGATTTCGATGATCGTCGTCTTGCCGTGGTTCATCTGCAGGTCGATGGCCTTCTTGAGCGCCGGACCCACGTCTTCCAGACGATCGACCACGATGCCCTCCGCGCCCATCGCGCGGGCGATGTTGGCAAAGCTCGGGCTATCGAGTTCGCCCGCCACGAAGCGGCGGTTGTAGAAGTCGACCTGGTTCTTCTTCTCCGCACCCCACTGACGGTTGTGGAAGACCACGGCCGTGACCGGAATGTTGTGACGCACGCAGGTGAGCGTTTCCATCAGGCTCATGCCCCAGGCGCCGTCGCCGGCATACGAAATGGCCGGACGGTGCGGCGCGGCAACCTTCGCGCCGATGATCGTCGGGAACGCGTAGCCGCAATTGCCCCAACTCATGGCCGCGAAGAAGCTGCGCGGCTTGTTGAAGCGCAGGTAGCTGTTCGCCACCGAGTTGATGTTGCCGATGTCGGTCGACACCATGACGTCTTCCGGCATGGCCTTTTCCAGCTCGCGCAACACCTGACGCGGATGCAGATACTCGCCGCCGTTGAACGTGCGCTCTTGCTTCTGCTCTTCGATCATGTCGAGGCTGTACGGATCGCGTTCGTGAGTCCACTCGTCGAGTTCCTTCTCCCACGCGGCCTTCTCCGTGGCGATCTGGTCGGCGCGGGCGGCACGCGTGGCATCGCACGCGAGGGTGCGCTCGGCCAGACGCTGCGACAGCGCAATGGCGGCAGCCTTCGCATCGCCGCAGATACCGACCGAGATCTTCTTCACGAGGCCGAGCATCTTGTGATCGGCATCGATCTGGATGATCTTCGCGTTCTTCGGCCAGTAGTCCATGCCGTGCTGCGGCAGCGTGCCGAACGGTCCGAGGCGCGAGCCGAGCGCCACGACCACGTCGGCCTGCGCCAGCAGCTTCATGGCGGCCTTCGAGCCCTGATAGCCGAGCGGGCCGCACCACAGCGGATGGTTGGCCGGGAACGAATCGTTATGCAGATAGCTGTTCACGACCGGCGCGCCCAGACGTTCGGCGAGCGCCTTGCACTCTTCGATGGCGTCGCCCATGACCACGCCGCCGCCCGAGATGATGACCGGGAACTTGGCTTGCGCGAGCAGTTCGGCCGCTTCGTTCAGGCGCTCGTCGCCGCCTGCGCCACGATCGAGACGTTGCGGACGCGGAATCTCGGCCTTGATCTGGCCGTAGAAATAGTCACGCGGAATATTGAGTTGCGTCGGGCCCATTTCGGCCATCGCGCGGTCGAAGCAGCGGCCGGTGAATTCGGCCATGCGGGCCGGGTGGGTCACGTGGCCCTGGTACTTCGTGAATTCCTGGAACATCGGGAGCTGCTTGGCTTCCTGGAAGCCGCCGAGGCCAATGCCCATCGTGCCGGCTTCAGGCGTGACGATCACGACCGGGCTGTGTGCCCAGTAAGCGGCGGCAATCGCCGTCACGCAGTTGCTGATGCCCGGGCCGTTCTGTCCGATCACGACACCGTGACGGCCCGAGACGCGAGCGTAGCCGTCGGCCATGTGGCCGGCGCCTTGCTCATGCACCACCGGAATCAGACGAATGCCGGCCGGCGCGAAGATGTCCATCGCATCCATGAAGGCCGAGCCCATGATGCCGAACATCTCGCTCACACCGTTGGCGACCATTGTTTCGACGAAGGCTTCAGACGGCGTCATGGCCTGCGGGCCACCGTCGGAGGCGGTCAGTTGTTGGGTGGCCGTAGCCGAATCTTTGGCGCTCATGGATGTCTCCAGTGAAAAATAAACGGAACAAATAATTCCGATTTAGTTGTGTAAGTGGAAATTTAGGCGAAGTATCTACCGTGGTCAATCAGTATTTTTATTATTTGGTACGTTTTGTATTGAAAAATGAGATTAACGACGACAGGGCCATGGATCCACGAGATGTCGGGGGCGTCTTAGAGCGCAGGGCGGTCTTTGCGGAAGGCGTTTTTCACTTCGATCTTGCCGTCGCGCAGGGTGAAGACGTCGACCATGCGGGCCTCGACGCGGGTGCCATCGGCTTTCGTGCCACGAAACGTCGATTCGGACACGCCGCGATTGCCGGTGACGAAATGCACGCCCTCGGTCCACGATGCGTCGGGGAAGGTCTCCCACGCGGACTGGAACGCGGTGCGCACGGCGTCACGGCCTTCGAAGGTGCGGCCCATCATGTCAGGGCCGGCGACGGCGTGGAACACGCAGGTATCGGTCATGCAGGCCATGAGGGCGTCGATGTCGTGCCGGTTCCAGGCGTCATTGAAGGTCGTGAGCAACTGGATGTCGGTGGAGTCGTGTTGAGTCGTCATGGCAAATTCCAGAAAAGGCAAAGAGGCAAAGGGTTCAACGCGCTTCGTCTTGCGCGTGATACTTCTGATAGAGGAAGCGCTGGCCGATGCGGCGGAACGGCGCGAAGCCCTGCCACTGCACGGCGCCGAACACGTTCGGGTATTGGAGGGCCGAGTCGTAGATCGGCAGGTTCCACGACGGATCGCGCTCTCCGGCAATGCGTTGTGCGAGGCGGCGACCGGCATGCGCGGAGAACGACACACCGTTGCCGCCGTAACCCACTGCATAGAAGAGGCTTTGTCGCGGATCGGGCTGTGTCACGCGCGGCATCATGTCGTGGCTCACGTCGACCCAGCCCCACCACGAATAGTCGATGCGAATGCCGCGCAGCGCCGGAAACTTGCGGTGCAGGCCTTCGACGAGCACCGCCATGTGCTTCGGATTCTGTGCGTCGGCACCGGTGATCGAGCTGCGGCTGCCGATCTGAACGCGGTTGTCGGGCAGCAGACGGTAGTAGTAGCGCAGCGTGCGCGTATCGGTAATGACTTCGTGGGTGCGGAAGTTCGTCGCGGCGAGTTCGTCGGGCGTGAGCACGCGCGTCACCAGCGAGTTCGACAGAATCGGCATGATCTTGGCGCGCAGGGCCTTCGTCACGTCGTTGCGCGTGTAGCCGCCAGTCGCGAAGGCGACGGCTTTGGCGCGCACCACCCCGCGCGGCGTGCGCACGTGATGCACACCGTTGATCGTCTGCACATCCAGCACGGGTGTGGACGGATGCACGCGAGCGCCGAGGGCGCGGGCCATGCGCAGATAGCCGAACGCGAGCTTGAGCGGGTGCACGCCGATGCCGTCGGGCTCGTGCATCGCGCCGCAGTTTTCCTGGTCGTCGACATACTGCTCGCGAACGTCGTCGCGCGAGAGGATGCGCGTGTCGTAACCGAAAACGTCGTGCATGACCTTGGCTTCGTTGCGCAGGAATTCCATCTTGCGATCGCGGTGCGCGATGTAGAGATGGCCGCCCGGTTGAGGCTCGCACTCGGGCACTTCGGCGATGAGCGACTTGAACGTATTGAAGCCCTCGCGAATTTCGGCATCGAGACGCAGGGCCGTTTCCTTGCCCCAACGCGCGATCCATTGCGAGCGATAGAGTCGTCCGCTGGCGTTTTGTCCCTGGCCGCCGTTGCGGCTGGTACAGCCCCAGCATGTGCGGTTCGCTTCGAGCACCATGGCGCGAATGCCGTGCTCGCGAGCGAGGAACAGCGCGGTCGCCAGACCGGTGAAACCGGCACCGACGATGACCACGTCGACATCGGCATCGCCGGGCAGCGGGCCGTCGTCTTCGGGCGCATCGCCCGCGGTGGCGACCCAGTAAGTGGGCGCGTAGTCCATGCCGAGGCCGGGGCTGGCAGAGACTAGCGGATCGTAGAGGGGATCGTATGGCGCAGCTTCGGAGCGACGATCCAGCGCGAAGGTTTCAATCGTACCCACGGTAGGCTCCTGACGGAAATGTGACCATACTGCCAAGAACATTTTGCCGCGATTAGTACCACCGCCGCTTTGTGATGGTGCCAGTGAAAAGCGGCACCGTTGCAGCGTTTTCGCGGGTCGGTGAGCGCCTCTCTGGCACCACATTTTTGTCTCATGTGGCTCTAAACGGCGCGAATTTTGGCTGTGGATACTGGGCCAGAAAACCGGCCTCTGATCGTCATTCGGCGATGCGGGCCACGTGTGCGCCGCAGTGGCCGGTGCACACAAGCCGATCAACGCCTCGCGCAGCGGAGAGAGATGATGCTCAGATGGTTCATTGGTCTTGGATTGCCGTATCTCGGTGTCGTGGGAATGCTGCCGTGGGCGGCGTCCGTCGATCGCTACGTGCTCGGGGTGCCGTTCATTTACGGCTGGATTTTCCTGTGGTTCGTGCTCACGTCCGGCTGCCTTGCGCTGTGCTGGGCGCTCTTCGACCGACATACCGTCGAGGAACCGGCGTAACGGCCGTTTCCCCTTAGTGCCTGGCGGCCGGCGTGTTTTGCCGTCGTGCCCAGCTCGCGCAGACAGCGCGACCAGCGCTTCATTAACGAATCTCCGGAGATTGCGTCGATGGCAACCCTCATCTTTGCCGGCTTCATCCTGTTGTCGGTTTATCTCGCCTTGCGAGCGCGCGGAGGACGCGGCCCGCAGAGCGTGCACGATTTTTTCGTCGCGTCACGCCAGTTCGGCGCGTGGCTCGTGTTCTTCCTCGCGGCCGGCGAGATCTACAGCATTGGCACGATGGTCGGCTTTCCCGGCGGCATTTACGCCAAGGGGCCGACGTATGGCGTTTGGTTTCTCGGCTACATCCTGCTGGCCTATCCGGTCGGGTATTTCCTCGGCCCGAAGATCTGGGATGCGGGCAAACGCTACAACGCGATCACACTGCCCGATCTGTTCAAGGGGCACTTTCAAAATCGCTTTCTCGAACTCGTGGTGGCGGTGACCGCCATCGTCTTCCTGTTGCCTTGGGGCCAGTTGCAGTTCACCGGTCTGGTGGCGGCGCTCAAGGGGCTGGGGTGGAACTTCCAGCCGCTGTGGCTCATCGCTTTTTCGGCGATGCTGGCCTTCATCTACATCGCCATTGCAGGCGTGCGCGCGTCGGCCTATATCGCCGTTCTCAAGGACGTGCTGATGGTGGCCGCCATCGTCATCACCGGTGTGGCCGTGGCGTGGGAAGTGGGCGTGACGCCGGTGTTCCAGGCCGCGAGCCAGCACGTGAGCAACGCGATGAACACGCAACAGCTCACGTTCGCCATGACGACCATCGTCTTCCAGTCGCTCGGCATGTACGTCATGCCATTTGGCGTGCAGAACTTCTTCACGGCGAAAAGTGCCTCGACGATTCGCCGCACGCAGGTCGCCATGCCGCTGTACATGCTGATGTATCCGTTCCTCGTGCTGGCGTCGTATTACGCGATCAGCCGGAACATCACACTGGCGTCGCCGAACGAGGCGTTCTTCGCCGCCGTGACGCAATTGCTGCCGTCGTGGCTGGTCGGGCTCGTGGCGGCAGGCGCGGCGTTGTCGGGGTTGCTGGTGCTCGCGGGGATTTGCCTCGCACTGGGCCCCATCGTCACGCGAAACATTCTGTCGGGCATGCCTGAGCATCGTCAGAAAGCCAGCTCGAAGGTCGTGATCGTGCTGTATCTGCTGGGCTCCATCGTACTTACGCTGCTCACGCCGAACCTCATGCTGACGCTGATCAATATGGCCTATTACGGGGTGACGCAGTTCCTGCCGGGCGTGATCGCCGTGGTCCTGCGACTGCGTGTCCGGGCGTCAGCGGTCGCGGCCGGCGTGCTGGCCGGTCAGGGGCTGGCGCTCGTGCTTTACTTCAAGAATCCGGACCTTGGCGGCGTGAACCTCGGGCTGATCTGCCTGGTCGTCAACATCGTGGTGATGTCGGTGCTCAACTTGCTGCTTGGCGGCAGTCGCGAGCGTTCGATGGACACGGGGGTCGGCTCGCTTTCCACCTACAAGAAGTCGTGATGACAGACAGAGACAACACCGCAGCCAGCCGCGACGACATTCGCGTCTACGTCGCCCGCAAGATCCTGACGATGAACCCGGCGCAACCGGTTGCGACGCACGTGGCCGTGTGCGACGGCCGCATCCTGGCCGTCGGCGATTTGCAGGACATGCGGCGCTGGACCGACGCGGCACCGATCGACACATTGCGCGACAAGGTGTTGATGCCCGGACTGGTGGAGGGGCACTGCCACCTCATGGAGGGCGCGATGTGGGATGCCGTCTACGTGGGTTACTACGACCGGCGCGGCCCCGATGGACACTTGTGGGAAGGGTTGAAGTCGCCGGCCGCCGTGCTGGAGCGCCTGCGCGAGGCTGAGCAACGCATGACCGGCGACCCCAAGCCGTTGCTGGCCTGGGGCTACGACCCGATCTTCTTCGAGGGCGCGCCGCTCGTCGCGCGCGACCTCGATGCCGTGTCCGCCACCCGGCCCATTGCGATCCTGCATGCCAGTGTGCATCTGATGAATGTGAATTCGGCAATGCTCGCGCTGGCGGGCATCGACGGCGACACCGATGTCGAAGGCGTCGTCATGGGCGCTGACGGCGAGCCGACCGGTGAATTGCAGGAGTTCGCGGCGATGTTTCCGGTGTATCGGGTCATTGGGGAAGGACTATCGATTGCCGCGAGCGAGAGTGTTCGCGCGATCTGGAATTTCGGACGCGTTGCGCAGCTCGCCGGGGTGACGACGGCCACCGACCTCGTCAACGACTTGACGCCGTCGGGCAATGCGAATCTTCGCGAGGTGACAGGTGACCCGACATATCCGATCCGCATCGTGCCGGCGTTTGCGCCGCAGCGCTGCCCGGAAGGGGGGCCGCAACGCGTGTTGAGCGCGCGTGAGGGCAACACGGACAAGCTTCATTACGGGCCGGTCAAATTCATTGTCGACGGCTCGATTCAAGGCTTTACGGCGCGGCTGCGCTGGCCGGGATACCACAATGGCAAGCCCAACGGGCTCTGGCTGATTCCACCGTCGCAACTGGTCGAGACGTTCATGCCGTTCCACGCGGCTGGCCTGCAATTGCATATTCATACGAATGGCGACGAGGCGACCGACGTCGTGCTTGATGCGATCGAGGCGATGCTGGCGCTGCATCCGCGTGTCGATCATCGCCACACGTTGCAGCACTGCCAGATGGCCGATGCCGCGCAACTCACGCGAGCGCAGCGGCTCGGCATGTGTGTGAACTTCTTCGCGAACCACGTCTACTACTGGGGCGACGCACACTATCACCAAACGATGGGCCCGGATCGCGCCAATCGGATGGATGCCGCCGAGGTCGCCCGTCAGATCGGCCTGCCGTTCGCCTTGCATTCGGATGCGCCGATCACCCAGCTCAATCCGCTGTTCACCGCGTGGTGCGCGGCCAAACGGGAGACGTCGTCGGGACGCGTGCTGGGCGAGTCGCTGCGCTTGCCGGTGGCGGATGCCTTGCACGCGATCACGTTGGGTGCCGCGTTCTCGTTGGGCATGGATCATTTGGTCGGGAGTGTCGAAGTCGGCAAGTACGCCGACTTTGCCGTCCTTGAGGCGGATCCGTTCGAGGTGCCCGTCGACGATCTGCGACAGATGCCGGTGTGGGGCACGGTGCTCGGGGGCGAGGTGTTCCGCGCCCCGGCGTGACGACGATGCAAGGCAGTCAACCCCTCGCACCCGCAGCGGTCGCTGCGGCGCCCAGGCCTCCGATCCCGATGGTCGTCCTGGGCGGCTATCTCGGTGCGGGCAAGACCACGCTTGTCAACGCGCTGCTGCATAATGCCGAGGGGTTGCGCGTTACCGTGCTCGTCAACGACTTCGGTTCGATCAATGTCGACGCGTCGCTCATTCGTGAGCGAGGCGACGACGTGATCGGACTTGAGAACGGCTGTGTGTGCTGCACCATTGGCGGACGCCTGGTCGAGACGCTGATCTCGCTGGGCGAGCGCGCGCAGCGGCCCGACTTGCTCGTGATTGAGGCGAGCGGTGTGTCCGATCCGCTGCGCATCGCGCAGGTGGGGTTGCTCGACAAGGCATTCCGCCTGCATGGCATTGTGGTGGCGGTAGACGTCGATGGCATTGACGCCGTACTGGACGATCGCTATGTCGGCGACATCGTCCGGCGTCAGATTGCGGCGGCCAGCACGCTCGTGCTGACCAAGACCGATCTGGTGAGCGACGCCAGGTTGCAGGCCGTCAGAGAGCGACTGGCATCGCTGGGGGCAACGCAGGTCGTTGTCACCGCGAACCAGGGCGTCGTGCCACCCGCCATTCTCTTTCCCGATGACGTGATGACCTTGCCCGGGTTGCTGAGCCCGCGCCCGATGGAGTCGGCATCACGCGCGTTGCCGCGTGGACTGCGCAGTTTCAGCGTCGCGACCGGTGGCGTGTTCGACCGGTCGCGACTGAAAGCGGCGCTGGCCCTGTTGGGCGACAAACTGCTGCGCGCGAAGGGCTTCGTGGCGCTGCAGGCCGGTCAGATGAGCGAGCTGCATGTCGTCGGGCGTCGTTCGATGCTCACACGTCGCTCGGATCTGCCTGCCGCGTCGTCGGTCATCGTGTTCATCGGCATTGTTTCGGACGAAGACGAGCGTCGGCTCACGCAGGCGCTCGAAGCCGCCATGCTTCGAGGCGCGTGCGACGACGAGGCTATGCGATAGGCGGCGTGAATTGCTGCGCGTGAAAACGAGGCACGCTCAGACCGTTACGTCGCTAAGTTCGAGCAAGGCTGTCTCCAGAATGCCGAGAGCTTCGTCGAACACCGCTTGTTCTATGGTCAGCGGAAACAGGAAGCGAATCACGTTGCCATGGGCACCGCAACTCAGCAGCAGCAGGCCCTGTTCCAGTGCGCGGGCCTGGATCCGTTTCACGACTTCCGGTGCCGGCGCTCCGGTTTGGGGATCGTGGAATTCCGCCGCTACCATTGCGCCCGGTCCGCGCACTTCGACAAGCTGCGGCACCGAAGCCTGTAGCTTGCGCAGGCGCGCCTTCAACTGGTTGCCTAAGGTCTCGGCGCGCGATGAAAGCTGCTCTTCCTCGATCACATCCAGTACCGCATGCGCTGCCGCAACGGCCAGCGGATTCCCCGCATATGTCCCGCCCAGCCCCCCCGGCGCGGCTGCATCCATGATCTCCGTGCGACCGACGACTGCCGACAGTGGCATGCCGCCTGCCAAACTCTTGGCTACGGTCATCAGGTCGGGTATCACGTCGTAGTGTTGCATCGCGAAAAGCTTGCCTGTACGAGAAAAGCCGCTTTGCACCTCGTCCGCGATCAGCAGGATGCCGTGCTGCGTGCATAACGCGCGCAAGGCACGCACGAACTCCGGCGGCGCCTGGTAGAAGCCACCTTCGCCCTGCACCGGCTCGAAGATGATCGCGGCTACCCGCTGCGGGTCGATGTCGCTCTTGAACAGCTGTTCGATCGCCGCGAGGCTCTGCGCCGAGTCGATCTCGTGCAGTGCCGATGGGAACGGCACGTGGTACACCTCGCCAGGGAACGGCCCGAAACCCTTCTTGTATGGCTCGACCTTGCCCGTCAGCGCCATGGTCATCATTGTCCGACCGTGGAATGCCCCGCCGAATGCGATCACCCCCGTACGTCCCGTGGCGGCACGTGCGATCTTGATCGCGTTTTCGACAGCCTCGGCGCCGGTGGTGAAGAAGGCGGTCTTCTTCGAATGGTCACCCGGCGTGCAGGCATTCAAGCGCTCGGCCAACGTCACATACGATTCATACGGCACGATCTGGTATGCCGTGTGCGTGAAGCGATCCAGTTGTTCGCGAATCGCCGCTACGATCTTGGGGTGACGATGCCCTGTGTTGAGCACAGCGATGCCGCTGGCGAAGTCGATGAAACGCCGTCCTTCGACATCCCAGAGCTCGGCATTTTTCGCTCGTTCCGCATAGAAATCGCACATGACTCCGATCCCGCGCGGGGTGGCGGCATTTTTGCGCGCGTGAAATTCCGCATTCAACATTTCGACTCCTGAGTGGTCCGGTTGCCGCGCCGAGGTTCGGCACGATCTGGCTGATAGTTCGGAATATACTCAGGTCTGGTTCTTAAAAAAGAGCCATTTCATTATCTTTGATGGAGCCGCTTTTTTGGCGAATGAGGTGCGGCTTCGCCTCGGATGGGAATGGACAGTCGCTGAGGGAGAATCGTGCCCGCCGATCCGAATGGCTGAGCATTGGTATTTTCGGCAGCGCTTGTCTACGGCTTCAGGTGCTTTTCGATGACGCGGGCGAGGCTGTCGAAGGCGGGCTCAATACGGTTGTTGGGCACGCACGCATAGCCGAGCAACAGGCCCGATTGTGCCGAGGCTGGGTCGATGTAATAGCGCGTCAGAGGCCGCACCACGATGCCCGCTTCCAGTGCTTCGTCGGTAATTCTCTCATCCGAAATGGGGTTATCGTGCGGGTCTCGTGACTGCCCATGCAGGCCAAGCACCAGGTGCAATCCGGCTTCGTCGCCCATCACCGGCAGCGCATCGCCGAAGTTGGCGCGAATCGTATCGATCAACAAGGTGCGCCGCTCGCCGTACAGCGCGCGCATATGTCGAATGTGCGAGGTCAGGTAGCCATCGATGATGAAGTCGGTCAGCAGCGCTTGCTGCATCAACTGGCCTTCGCGATACAGCTCCGACAGGCCGGTGCGAAAGTGTTCGATCAGGTTCTCGGGCACGACCATATAGCCCATGCGCAAACCGGGGAACATGGTCTTGCCGAAGCTACCGACATAGATGACCTGACCTGCCGTATCCAGTCCTTGTAGCGATGAGATCGGCCGGCTGCCATAGCGAAATTCGCTGTCGTAGTCGTCCTCGATCACCCAAGTACGATGCTTGCTCGCGAAATCCAACAGCATTCGGCGGCGCGACAGGCTCATTACCATCCCCATCGGATACTGGTGCGATGGCGTGACGAGAATCAAGCGCGGTGGTGGGCCCTGCATGTCCTCCACGCTCGGGTTGAGGCCTTCGGTATCGATCGGGATCGGCTTCAGTTCGAGGCCCGACATCCGGAACACGCTGCGCACACCCCAATAGCACGGCTCTTCCAGCCACGCGACGTCGCCAATATCGCTCAGCAGCTTGACTGCCAGGTCGACCGACTGATGCACGCCGGTCGTGATGATGATCTGATCGGGATTGCAATTGACCGAACGTGCCACGCGCAGATAATCCGACAGGGCACGTCGTAACGGACGGTAGCCGCTGCCCGATGCATATGTCAGCAGTTCATGGCTGGGTTGGCGCCAGAGCTTGGCTTGGAGGCGGTTCCATGTCTTGCTCGGGAATTCGGAGGTGTCCGGTACGCCGGGCATGAAAGCACCCCATTGTCGCTTTGATACGCCCGCCTGATCGATCATTTGCTGCCCCCGCGTCGACAAGCGCTTGTGCGGCTGCTCGTGCGATGTCATCTCCGAGGCGGCCGTATCGACAGCGCGCGCGGGCCGCGTATCCGCCACGTACGTGCCGCTGCCCGTGGACGAAGTGACATAACCCTCGGCAGTCAGTTGGTCATAGACGTGCAGCACGGTATTGCGCGCCACCCGCAAATCGGATGCGAGCGTTCGCGAGGAGGGCAGCTTCGTGCCGGGCGGCAACTGGCCGCTCAGGATGGCCTGCTGGAGCAGGCTATTGATCTGGCGATATGCCGGCTCGCCGCCCGCCTTGTCGAGATGCTGGATCAGCCAGTCCGACAGAATGATTGCGTCCAAAGTGGTCCCATCCAGAATAAAGAAATGGTTCCCTATTGTAGGGCCAAGTCAGTCTATATTCGGATTCAAGTTAAGTTCCACGGCGTCGCAAACGTCGTGACGCCCTAAGCGCATTGGGCTTGTCGCGCTTCGGTGCGCGCATATCAACCAGGGATGAAGAGGCCCGCGATGGTGAACAGCAAACAGGTACTGGTGAGTTTTCGTCGCGTGAGCAAGACCTACGACGGCGAAACGTTGGTGGTCAAACAACTCGACCTCGACATCTACCAAGGCGAATTCCTGACCTTGCTGGGGCCGTCGGGATCGGGCAAGACCACTTGCCTGATGATGCTGGCCGGGTTCGAGTACCCCACCGGCGGAGAGATCTGGCTCGACGGTGTGCTGCTCAACACGGTGCCGCCGCATCAGCGCAATATCGGCATGGTTTTTCAGAACTACGCACTTTTTCCACACTTGAGCGTGGCGCAGAACGTTGAATACCCGCTGAAGGTGCGCCGCGTGCCTGGCGCCGACCGTGCGAGGAGAGTGGCCGCAGCGCTGGATATGGTGCAGATGGGGAGTTTTGGCAAGCGCTATCCGGCGCAGTTGTCGGGGGGGCAGCAGCAGCGTATCGCGTTGGCACGCGCACTGGTGTTCGAGCCGCGTCTAGTGTTGATGGACGAGCCGCTGGGTGCGCTCGACAAGCAACTGCGCGAACACATGCAACTGGAGCTCAAGGCGTTGCACGAGAGGTTAGGCGTGACTTTCGTGTATGTGACGCACGATCAGGGCGAAGCGTTGACGATGTCCGATCGTGTCGCCGTGTTCGATCAAGGTTATGTACAGCAGCTCGATACCGTGGACCGCTTGTATGAGTCACCGTGCAATCAATTCGTTGCGAACTTCATTGGCGACAGTAACCGCCTGCGCGGGGTGGTCTCACAACTGGGGGACGACTACTGTACGTTGCGGCTCGCGGACGGAAGCGAGGTTCGCGGCATGAGCGTTCACGCGTCGGCGGCTCGCGACGTCGGCAGTACGGGTCGTCGCGCCCAGATTGGCGAAGTGGTGAGCGCATGCATCCGCCCCGAACGCATGCGCCTGATTGACCCGGCTTCGTCGGTCGACGGCGGCGTTAATGGCGTGGTGGGACGTGCAGCCGGCCTGATCTATTTCGGCGACCACGTGCGCATGCGCTGCCAATTGCCGCAGCAGGACGAATGCTTCGTGAAGGTGCCGCTGGGAACGCCGGCGCTCAAGCACTTTGTGCCAGGCGTACCGGTCGCGCTCGCGTTTGAGCCGGAACATCTGCGCGTATTCACTTGATCAAGATATCCCGTTTCCTTGTCTAGTTGTCCGTCTGACCATCAACAGGAGTTGAAGATGAAGAAGGTTGTAAACACAGTATTCGTCGTTGCCGGCGCCATGCTGTTCGGCGTTGCCCAAGCCGCCGACGTGACCGTTGTCAACTTCGGCGGTGCCAACGGCGACGCCCAGAAAGCAGCTTTCGTGCAGCCGTTCGAGAAGGCCACCGGCCATCATGTGACGAGCGTCGAGTACAACGGCGAGCAGGCCAAGGTCAAGGCCATGGTCGAAGCCAAGCGTGTGAATTGGGACTTGGTCGAAGTCGAGTCCGGCGACCTTGGCCGTGGCTGCGACGAGGGATTGTACGAAAAGCTCGACTGGAGCAAGATCGGGCCGAAGAATGGATTCACGCCCGCCGCGGTGCAGACCTGTGGCGCAGGCATTTTCATCTGGTCGACGGTTTTGGCATACAACGCCAGCGCGCTCAAGACTGCGCCGACGGGTTGGGCCGATTTCTGGGATACCAAGAAATTCCCGGGCAAGCGCGCGATGCGCAAGGGCGCACGCGGCAATCTTGAATTTGCGCTGATGGCCGACGGCGTTGCGCCCAAGGATGTCTATCGCGTGTTGTCGACCAAGGAGGGTGTCGATCGAGCCTTCAAGAAGCTGAGCGAACTCAAGCCGTCGATTCAGTGGTGGGAAGCGGGCGCTCAGCCACCGCAATTCCTGGTGGCCGGTGACGTTGTCATGTCGACGGCGTTCAACGGCCGCATCGATGCGGCGCAGCGCGAGGGAAAGAACCTGAAGGTGGTCTGGAACGGCAGTATCTACGATCTCGACTACTGGGCGATTCCGAAGGGATCGCCGAAGAAGGACCTGGCACTGCAATACATCGCATATTCGCTGTCGACACCCGCGCAGAGTGCCTATGCCAAGCACATAGCCTACGGCCCGGTCAGCAATGAGGCGGTCAAGTCGCTCGATGCCTCCACCCTGAAAGACTTGCCTAACTCGCCGGCTAACGTGACGACTGCTGTGCTTCAGAACATCGACTTCTGGACGGATCGCGGCGATGAACTCGAGCAACGCTTTGCGGCATGGGCCTCGAAATAAGACGATGTAGCAAGCCTATGCTTCGGGTTCGCGCGGCACCGACGAGCGAACCCGAAACGGTAGTGGAATCGCAAGATTCGACGTCGAGAAAAGAGATCTCCTACATGCAAACCGCAACACTGGCCGTTGCCGAGAACATGCGACTCGTTAAAGACGAGTTGCGTCAGACCCGGAATCGAAAGCGGATCAAGGCGCTGGCCTTGGTTGCACCGCTGGCGATTTTTCTGCTCCTGATCTTTGTCGTGCCGATTGCGATGCTACTCACTCGCGCGGTCGAGAATCCCGAGGTCGTCGGCGCCTTGCCCACGACAAGCCGCACGCTGCACGGCTGGGATCGCAAGCAGTTGCCCGGCGACGCCGCGTACGTCGCACTGATGAGTGATCTGACGGCGCTACAGGACGGCGATAGCCTTGGCGGCCTCGCGCGACGCCTCAACACGGAATTACCTGGATTTCACACACTAGTGATGAAGACGGCGCGGGCGTTGCCGTTTACCGATGACGACGGCAAGACAGTGCCGCTCACACAGGCGCGCGAGCGGCTGGTGAATTTTGATGCGCGATGGGGCGAACTGCCCTATTGGCAGGCGATCGCCAAGAACAGCAGCCGCTACTCTGCGTTCTATGTGCTCGCGGCGCTGGACCATCGGCAGAATGCGTTCGGCGAAGTGGTGCCGGCCGACCCGGACGCGTCGATCTACCTGAACATCTTTGCGCGCACTTTCGGCATCAGCGCCGTGGTGACATGCTTCGCCTTGTTGATCGGCTTTCCGCTTGCCTATTGGATTTCGACGCTGCCGGGCCGGCGCGCGAACTTGATGATGATCCTGGTGTTGATCCCATTCTGGACGTCCATTCTCGTGCGTGTCGCCGCATGGATCGTGTTGCTGCAGGGGCAAGGCTTGGTCAACAAGGCACTGATGGCGAGCGGCATGACACGCGCGCCACTCGAGCTGCTTTTCAATCGGGTCGGCGTGTACATCTCAATGACCCATATCTTGTTGCCCTTCATGATCTTGCCGCTGTATAGCGTGATGAAATCGATTCCTCCGACGTATCAGCGCGCGGCCGTCTCGCTGGGGAGTCATCCGTTCGCGGCATTTTGGCGCGTCTATTTGCCGCAAACCTATCCGGGCGTTGGCGCTGGCGCGCTGCTGGTGTTCATCCTGTCGATCGGCTACTACATCACACCAGCGTTGCTGGGCGGACCCAACGACCAGATGATCAGCTACTACGTGGCCTATTTCACGAACGTTTCCATCAATTGGGGTATGGCGTGTGCATTGGGCGGCCTGTTGCTTGCCGCCACGCTCGTGCTGTATGTGGTCTATGGGCGCCTGACGCGCGCGGAATTGGGCATGGGGTGAGCAATGAGACAACCAGCAATCAATTCTCATAACGCGTATCAGGAGCCGCCGGCAACCGGTGGTCGTCCATCGCGCTTTCCGCCGTATGTTTCCCTGGTCGAGCGGCTCTGGTACTACCTGCTGCGCGCGGGTAACGCGCTTACGCTGTTGTTCCTCGTGCTGCCGGTTCTGGTGATGGTGCCGCTGTCGTTCTCGGACAGCACCTTCCTCGCGTATCCGATCCCGGCGTACTCGCTGCGCTGGTATCACAACCTGTTTAACTCCGACGAGTGGATGTCGGCGGCACGCAATAGTTTCATTATTGCGCCGTTGGCCACCTTGCTGGCGACGATACTGGGCACGCTGGCTGCAACGGGGCTGAACCAGGTGCAATTTCGCGGCAAGGCGATCCTGATGGCGGTGCTGATGTCACCGATGATCGTGCCGGTGATCGTGGTCGGCGTCGGCATGTATCTGTGCTTCGCGCCGTTGGGGCTGGCCGGCACTTACCTGGGCATGGTGCTGGCGCACGCCGCGCTGGGCGCACCGTTTGTGGTCACCACGGTGTCGGCCACCTTGCGGGGTTTCAACCAGAATTTGGTGCGTGCGAGCCTGTCGCTGGGGGCAGGCCCCCTGGAAACCTTTTTTCGCGTAACGCTGCCGGTGATTGCGCCAGGGGTGATATCGGGGGCGCTGTTCGCCTTCGCGACCTCGTTTGACGATGTGGTCGTGACGCTGTTTCTCGCCGGACCGGGGCAGGCGACGCTCCCGCGTCAGATGTTTACCGGGATTCGTGAAAACATCAGCCCGACCATCGCTGCGCTTGCGACCATCCTGATCGTCTTTTCCACTTGTCTGCTACTTGTGCTCGAGTGGCTGCGGGGGCGAGGTGCCAAGCGTAACGCTACATAAGCGCACGTTGGCCCGTCCGAAGGCATGCCGCATCGTCTCGATGCCAGCGGTAGTCAACGAATGAGGGCGGTGGCAAGCGGTCGTCGGAATTTGAACGTTCGCCCATCGACAGAATCTCTGCCACCGCCCTTGTCACACCGACCTATCTCAGATCTCGAAGCCCGGGTCCGGCGAGCGCAGCTTGCGCCAGATCGACCGGACGGTGAACGCCACGAGCAGGACCGTCAGGCTGGCCACCCCGAGGGCGAGCGGCGTGCGCTGGTCCGGGATGAAGGCCATTGCCCCGACAATCGACAGCATGCCGATAATCGCGACCCAGGTGAGGTACGGGTAGCCCCACATCCGAATCTTGAGCTTGCCCGGCGCCTCGCGCTCCAGCCGCTTGCGCAGTTTCAACTGCGAGAAGGCGATGAGCACATACACGAAGATCGCTACCGTGCCGTACGAGTTCACGAGAAAGGCGAACACCGTATCGGGCGACACGTAGGACATCACTACGGCCGCATAGCCGAACAGCGTGCCGATGAGAATGGCGCGAACCGGCACGCCACGCGCATTGAGCTTGGCCAGCGAGCGCGGGGCATCGCCACGGCGCGTGAGCGCGAAGAGCATGCGCGACGAGGCGTACAAACCCGAGTTCAGTGCCGAGAGCACGGCGGTCAGCACCACGGCGTTCATGATGTGCGCCGCGGCCGGGATGTGCATCGCTTCGAGCGCGCTCACATACGGCGTGGCCATGCTGGCGGAGTTCCAGGGCACGAGCATCACCACCAGCAGGATCGAGCCGATGTAGAAGAACAGCACCCGGCCGATGACCGAGTTGGTGGCGCGCGCCACGGCTTGCTGCGGCTCGGCCGCTTCGGCGGCGGCAATCGTCACGATCTCCGCGCCGAAGTAAAAGCCGGTCGCCGCGACCGCACCGGCCATCACTGGGCCAATGCCGTTGGGCATGAAGCCGCCGTGCGAGAGCAGGTGTCCGGTGCTTGCCACCGCGCCCGGCCACAGGCCGAACACAAAGAGCCCGCCGAGGAACAGGAACACGACGATGGCCGCGACCTTGATCGACGCGAACCAGAATTCGAACTCGCCGTAGGACGCCACCGACACCAGATTCGTCAATGTCAGCACCACCAGCAACGCGAGACTGATGGCCCAGGCCGGGATGCCGGGGAGCCAGAACTGGATCAGGTTGGCACCCGCGACCGCTTCGACCGCGACCACGATCACCCAGAAGTACCAGTACATCCAGCCTGTCAGAAAGCCGGCCAGCTCACCGCCGACCGGCTTGTCGTTCCAGGCGAGCCGCGCGTACTCGTAAAACGACCCCACCGCGGGCAGCGCACACGCCATCTCGCCGAGCATGCGCATCACGAGCACCACGAGCGCGCCGGTAATCAGGAACGACAGCACGGCCGCCGGGCCGGCGGCATGCACGACTACGCCACTGCCGACGAAAAGGCCTGCACCGATCACGCCGCCCAGCGCGATCATGCTCATGTGCCGCTGCTTGAGGCTCGATTGCAGATGCGTGCCCTGTTCACGATTGGCCATGACGACCTCCCGTGATGGGGCGTGCGATGTGCACGGCGCTATCGCAGACGCTGATGGAACAAGGGGAGAGGGAGAACCGGGGGGGAACCGCCAATGCGACAACGCGCCGCTCACGGGCAACACGCCCGACCTGCAATGTCTCGACTACCACACAACCTCCTGAAGACCTTATCTGACGGCAGGTGCGGCGGGGGGAGCCGCCCTGCGTCTTTTGTAATGACCAACGGACCTGCTTACGTCTTGTCAGACCTTGCCTTTCCAGGGCACTAGCACGCGCTCGAGGTAGCGCATGATCAGATCGAATCCGAACGCGAAAAAGCCGATCACGATGATCCCCATGATCACGATGTCCGACGCGAGGAATTCCGCCGCGTTGAGCACCATGAAACCGAGTCCGCTCGATGCCGCCACCATTTCGGCAGCGACCAGCGTTGTCCAGCCCACGCCGATGCCGATGCGCATGCCGGTGAAGATCTCCGGCAGTGCCGACTTCACGATCACGTGCATGACGATCTGGCGCGGCGAAGCGCCCATCGAATAGGCCGCGTGAATCTGCTCCATCGACACCGAGCGCACGCCTGCCCGTGCCGCAATGGCCAGCGGGGCGAAGATGGCCAGGTAAATCAGGAACACCTTCGAGAATTCACCGATGCCGAACCAGATGATGACGAGCGGCAAGTAGGCCAGCGGCGGCAGCGGGCGGTAGAACTCGATCGGCGGATCGAACACGCCGCGGCCGATGCGCGACACGCCCATGAGAATGCCCACCGGGATCGCGGTCACACAGGCCAGCGCAAAGGCGCCGAAGACGCGATACAGACTCGCGAGCGTGTGCTCCCACAGTGTCGAGCCGGCAAAGCCCTCCGTGGCGACCTGCATGAACTTCTCGATGATCGCGCGCGGTCCCGGCAGGAACAGCGGCTTGATCATGCCCGACGACGTAATGGCGATCCAGAGCAGCAACAGGGCAACCACGGTCACGACGCTGATCGCCAGGCTCGGGCCTTGGCCGGGGGCGCCGAACGACTCACCGGCCTTGACCGGGCGCGGGGCAAACATGCGCGCGAAGAAACCGCGCCGACGCGGTGTACGGGGCGCAACCGCCGGGCGGCGCGCGCCGGGCGAATTGGCGGCAGCGGCGGGGGGGGGGGGG
>NZ_KB290560.1:22577-86909 GCF_000282835.1 Pandoraea sp. B-6
GACGGGTTTGGTCATCATGGTGTTCTCTCCTGCAGCAATCAGGCTGCGACCGCATTGGCATTCGACGTCGCCGTCTGGCCCGCACGTTCGTCGCCGTAGATGATGCTGAGCACGGTCTCGCGCATGGCGATGAAATCCGGGCTCGACTTGATGGTGCGCGCGTCACGGCATTCGAGATAGCGCTGGTTGAAGTCAAGCTCATACGTGTGCGTGATGCGTCCGGGGCGCGGCGACATCACGATCAGGCGACTGGCGAGAAACAGGGCTTCTTCGACGCTGTGCGTGATGAAGAAGATCATCTTGCCGGTCTCGCGCCACACGTCGAGCAGCAGTTCCTGGATGGTTTCACGCGTGAGCGCGTCGAGTGCGGCCATCGGCTCGTCCATGAGCAGCATCGACGGATTGCACGTGAGCGCGCGTGCAATGCCCACCCGCTGCTGCATGCCGCCGGAGAGTTGGTAAATCATGTGATTGTGGAAGTCCTGCAGCCCGACCAGCGCGAGATTGCGCGCGGCAATGGCGCGTCGTTCCGTCTTCGGCACGCCTTGAAGCTTCAGCCCGAACTCGGTGTTCTCCATCACGTTGAGCCACGGCAGCAGCGCGTGCTTCTGGAACACCACGCCGCGATCGGCGCCAGGGCCTTCGATCGGGGCATCGCCGAGCAGCAATTCGCCGGACGTGGGCGCGATGAAGCCAGCCATCAGACTGAGCAGCGTGGTCTTGCCGCAACCCGAGGCGCCGAGCGCCACTACGAAATCGCCGGGTGCGATGGTCAGATCGACGTGAGCGAGCGCCTGCACCTGCTCGCCGGGACGCCGGCCGGGATAGACGACGCTGACGTCGTTGACGATGAGTTGTTCCATGAAGCCCTTCTCCTGTCGATCGAGCGATCGGGGAGGGGCGGTCGCGCCTGAACTTTCGGCGCGACCGCCCCGGTACGGCTTACTTCAGTTTAAGTGCGGCGTCGACGTAGCGCGACGTGACATACGGCGTGTAGTCGGCCTTGACGGCATCGATCTTCTGCTGACCCTTCAGGAACTCGGCCGTGTCCTTGAGGGCCTTGGCGGCGCGGCTGTCCTTGCCACCGCCCAGCCATTCAGCCGATGCCTGCTGCTGGGCCGACGGGAAGGCATAGAGTGAGAGCGCGCCGGGAACGTCTTCCGGCTTGCCGCCGATCATCTTCACGATGGCCTTGACCTGTGGCGAGGTGGCGGTCCAGGCGGCCTGATGATCTCGGTACGCCGCGTCGGCGTCGGCGATCACCTTGACGAACTTCGCCATGAAATCAGCGTTCGCCTCACCCCATTTGCGGTCGACGGCGATGCCGTCAAACGTCGGCTTGCCCTGCTTCGACAGTTCTCCCGAGGTGATCAGCACGTGACCGCTCTTCTTGATCTGCGCGAGCGCCGGATCCCAGACATAGGCCGCATCGATGTCGCCACGCTCCCACGCCGCCACGATCTGGTTCGGCTGCATGTTGAGCACCTTCACCTCGGTCGGCTTGATGCCCCATTGTTGCAAGGCAAACATGGTGTGGTAGTGCGTGGTCGAGACGAACGGCACCCCGATCTTCTTGCCCTTCAGGTCGGCGGGCGACTTGATGTTCGAGGCGTTGCGCACGACCATTGCCTCGGCCTGGTTGATGTCGTCGAGAATCCAGAACAGTTGCAGGTCCAGCCCCTGCGAGACGGCGGCGGCCATTGGGCTGGAGCCGAGCACGCCGATCTTGATGTCGCCCGAGGCGAGGGCCGTGGCGACCTTGGCGCCCGACTCGAACTGACGCCAGTGGATCTTGTAGCCGGTGGCCTTCTCGAATTCGCCGCCGGTAATGGCGACCAGCCACGGATCGACGATTTGCTGGTACGCAATCGTCACCTCTTTTTCCTGCGCCTGCGCCGTCGAGGGCAGCGTAAGCCCGAGCGTCAGCGCAGCGGGGAGTGCAGCTGCCGCCAGTGCCGTGGCGGCGAACACCCGTCGCAGCCGGTTCGGAAGTCCATTCATGGTTCACCTCTAATCGGAAAGTTTTCGGTAGAACACTCGGGTTTGACGCACACGCTGTTAAGAATCGGCGCCAAGTGATTGCATCATTGCCGCCAGCCTTTTTGTTCGTTAGAGCCAGTTGGCCGCATTTGATGATGCCAACTGGTCCAGTGGACCCGAAATCGGCTTGCAAGCCGCATGAATGCTGGAATCGGGCGTGATTTCGCGCGACTGCGGATAAACCCCAACTCGGAATGGATGTCACCGTCACTTGAGTAATAATTGACGTTCTGGAAGGGTGAGTCGAGAGGGGGCACGATGTCGAGCCGGATTTCCGCGGCGATGTGGAACCAGTTGTTTCAGATGTCGGCGCACGCCGGCATGAGTTTGCAGAGCCAGATTCGCCAGATGCTGGTGTCGGCGATTCTCGACGAGCGGCTGATGCGCGGCGCTGCGGTGCCGTCGTCGCGCGAGTTGGCCGAAGGGCTTGGCGTGGCGCGCAACACGGTGGTGCTCGCCTATCAGCAACTGGTCGACGAGGGCTACCTGATTGCGCGGGAGCGGCGCGGGTATTTCGTCAACGGCGATATTCTGGCGCCCCGCGTCGGGTCGCAGGTCACGCCGGCGCGCGATGCGCCGGCGTTGGCGGCTGGCACCATCGCGCCACGGGATCCGGCGACACCGGACTGGGAGGGGCGCTACGTGGTGCGTCCTTCGGGGCAACGCAACATCGTGAAGCCCATCGATTGGCAGAAGTATCAGTACCCCTTTATTTACGGCCAGTTCGATCCGACCATGTTCCCGACGGCGGATTGGCGCGAGTGTTGCCACAAGGCGCTCACCGTCATGGAGATCCGCGACTGGGCACCGGACATGATCGCGCGCGATGACGAGACACTGATCCAGCAGATCCGCACGCGCGTGCTGCCGCGACGCGGCGTGTGGGCCGACGCCGACGAGATCGTGCTCACCAATGGGGCGCAACAGGCGCTGTATCTACTGGCCGATTTGCTGGTCGGGGCGCACACGACGGTGGGGATCGAAGACCCGGGCTACCCGGACGCGCGCAACATCTTCGCGATACGCACGCCAAAGCTCGTGGGCTTGCCCGTGGACGAGTCGGGTCTGCCGGTCGACGATCGCTTGTCGCAGTGCGATTACGTGTACGTCACGCCATCGCACCAGTGCCCCACGACGACCACGATGCCGCTGGCGAATCGCGAGGCGTTGCTGCGTCGGGCGGAAGCCGAAGACTTCGTGGTGATCGAGGACGACTACGAGAGCGAAAACAGCTATTCGGACATTCCGATCCCGGCGCTCAAGAGCCTGGATCGCAGCGACCGTGTGATCTATATCGGGAGCTTGTCCAAGTCGTTCGCCCCTGGGCTGCGCCTGGGGTATATCGTGGCGCCGGCGGCGCTGGTGGCGGAGTTGCGGGCGTTGCGCCGCTTGATGATTCGCCATCCGTCGGCGTTCATTCAACGCTCGTTTTCGATGTTCCTGGCACTGGGCCATCACGACGCCTTGCTGCGTCGTCTGGCGGATACCTATGCGAAGCGCGCCGAGGTGCTGAGCGCGGCGCTTGCCGCGCATATGCCGGAGGTGTCGTTCGTGCAGGTGAAGGGCGGGGCGTCGTGCTGGGTGCAAGGGCCGCCGACGCTGAACGCGAACGTACTGGCGGCGCGGGCGAAGGTGCGCGGCATTCTCATCGAGACGGGCGACATTTTCTTCATGGGCGATACGCCGCCGCTCAACCGGTTCCGGCTGGGCTTTTCGTCGATACGGCTTGAGCACATCGAGTCGGGCATCATTGCGCTGGCCGAGGTCCTGCGCGAGACGATGGCGCAGGGGTAGGTCGCGTGCGGCCGGCAGTCAGCGGGCGTTGCTGGCTTATGATGCGTCGGCAGGCGACATCGTTGAACATGGAGGCAGGCAGGGAGCATGGATAGCAAGTGCAAGAACCGGGCGACGCTCATTGGATTGGCGGCCGTGGTGTTGTGGAGTTCGATCGTCGGACTGATTCGCGGCGTGAGCGAGAGCTTCGGGCCGACTGGCGGCGCGGCGATGATGTACACCGTGGCCTCGGTGTTTCTGCTGTTCTCCGTCGGTTTCCCGCAGCTCAAGACATTCCCGAAGCGATATCTGTATATGGGAAGCCTGCTGTTCGTAGCCTATGAACTTTGCCTGTCACTGTCGATCGGCTACGCGAACAGCGCGCAGCAGGCGATCGAAGTCGGCATGGTCAACTATCTCTGGCCGACGTTCACGCTGATCTCGGCCATCGTCTTCAACAAGCAGCGCGCGAATTTTTGGGTGATTCCGGGGTTCTTCCTGTCGATGCTCGGCATTTGCTGGGTATTGGGCGGCGATCATGGCCTCGACGTCGCCGAGATGGCAGCCAACGTGCTTGCCAACCCGCTGAGTTACGGCCTGGCGTTCGCGGGCGCGGTGATCTGGGCGGCGTATTGCACGGTGACGACGCGCTATGCCGAGGGCAAAAACGGCGTGACGTTCTTCTTCATGCTGGTTGCGGCGGCGCTGTGGGCCAAGTATCTGTTGGCGGGCGGTGGACAGATGCAATTGCGTGTGAGTGGCATCGTCTACCTGGTGCTGGCCGCATGTGCGATGGGCTTCGGCTATGCCGCCTGGAACGTCGGCATTCTGCGCGGCAACGTGACGGTGCTGGCCGGGGCGTCGTATTTCATTCCGGTGTTCTCCGCTGCAATATCGGCGATGTTGCTGCAAGCGCCGCTGTCCTTCGCGTTCTGGCAAGGCGCGGCGATGGTGTGCGGCGGCTCGATACTTTGCTGGACGGCAACGCGATCGCGACGGTCACCCGGCGTGACGTCGAAGGCGGTTGATGTGCGGGAGTGAGACGTCGCCAAGGGCACGTGTCGAACAACGATGCGTGTGCCCCGATGGCTGGGAATGCCAGAGAGCACGGTCCGCGATCAAGCGCGATCCGTACCCCGGTATCGAAGGAGGCGCGTGACGATGGAACTCACCCTTTCATTGGCACTGTCGATGGCGCCGTCATTCCCGAATATCGGCCGCGTCAACCGGGTCAGAACGCCGCCCGTCGGCATTTCCACGGCGAGCCGTGCCCCGCGCTCATATGCGTGACGCGCGGTGTCATGCCAATTCACCTGACGGGCCATGTTCCAGGCGAGATCGTCTGCAATGTCGTCGGGACGAAAAAGCGCCCGCGCCCGGGTGCAACTGACGTAGGTCATCGTTGGCCGTTGGAAGCGCACTTTCGCGGTGGCTTGCGCCAACGTGCTCGCCTGGGCCGTGAGCAACGCGCAATGCGACGGCACCGTCATTGCCAGTCGAGCCGCCTGTGCGGCACCGGCTTTCGTCGCCAGCGCTTGCACACGATCCAGCGCGGCATCGTTGCCCGCCACCACGATCTGTTGCTCGGCATTCAGATTCGCGACGTAAGCGGGCGAGTCGTCGGTGTGAACTGCCTCCACAATGTCAGCCACCGCTGCTGCGGACAATCCGGTAATCACCGTCATGCCATAGCCGCGCGGATAGGCCGTCTCCATCAAGCGGCCTCGCAGGTGCACGAGACCCAGCGCATCCCTGAAATCCAGCGCCCCTGCCGCGACGGCTGCAGTCCAGGCACCGATCGAGTGGCCGGCCACAAGGTGCGGTGTGGCCCCTTGTGCGGCGAGCGCTCTTGTCATGGCGACCCCCGCGATCAGCAGACTCAACTGCACGGCGGTGGTCGAGCGAAGCGAATCTGTACTGCAAAGCGTCATCGGATCGATGCCAGTGGCATCGTGCGCTTCGGCCAACGTTGATTGGACCTCGGGCGTGTCGGGCAATGCGCCCAGCATGCCAGGGCGCTGCCCCCCCTGACCGGGATAGGTGAACAAGATGCTCACGTCGTGTCTCCGACGTCGCCCCACGGATCCGCAACCAGTGTCGGACCTTGGTCGGTTTTCACGAGTATGCGAGGCGGCGAGCGCAGCCATTCGCGAAGCGAGAACCCGCCGCGCCCGGTATCGATCTGGACGTCGATCCTGCAAGTTCTGTCGCGCGCAATCCATGCGAGCGCGTCGCATTGCGCGTCGGATGGCGGAAACGGTAAGCGAATGAGGACATCGAGATCGCTTTGTGGATGCAGGGCCGGCAAGCCGGTGGCCAGCGCAAAGCCGACGCCGCCGGTCGGTCCCCAATGCAATCCCAAGGCATTGAGGGCCGGGGCGAGATCACGAAGTGCTCTGAGGCACTGCAACGGTGTTGTGGGCTCGATCCTGACGACGCGATCGAGCAGCGATTCCGGCGAGACGATGCGGCGCACCGATCGGCGCGGCACGTGCGCCGCGATGCGCTGGTCGCGGGACGTCCCACGCAACCCGACCGGTACGAGGTCGGGTTGCGCGAGCGGCGCCCTGCGCACGACGGCAGGCGTACCGCTTGCCAGTGCGTCAGCCACCCACCCCGGCACCGCCATCCCCTCCGGTAGCGCAACACCGTCACACCAGAGAAGATCGTGGGGCCGTAGCGATGGCCGTTGCGCAGCGCGGTCCAATGTCATTGCACAAGGGCCTTCGTCGCTAGAAACAGGACCGACGGTCCGAGCAGACATCCCAGGCCGGTATGGAACGTCGCGACGAGCGCGCCGTAGGGCACGAGTCGGCGATCCGTTGCAGCGAGTCCCGCCGACACACCGCTGACGGTCCCTGCCAGTCCTCCGAACACCATGGCGGCGCGGGGGTTGTCCAGCGCCAGCAGGCGGGCGGCAAACGGCGTGCCGACCATGACGATGATGGCC
The DNA here is from genome assembly GCF_000282835.1 of Pandoraea sp. B-6. Taxonomy (NCBI): domain Bacteria; kingdom Pseudomonadati; phylum Pseudomonadota; class Betaproteobacteria; order Burkholderiales; family Burkholderiaceae; genus Pandoraea; species Pandoraea sp. B-6. The sequence continues at coordinate 29,341 of NZ_KB290560.1, forward strand.
TTGATGAGCCCAGCGGCAATCGACAGGGCCATCACGTCGGAACTGGCACCGATCGCGGCGCCCGTCACCGGGCCGACGATGTAGGTCACGGCACCTGCGCCGATGGTGGTCATGCTCACGGCGTCGGTGTAGCCGAACGCATGGGCGAGCGACGCCCCGACGATGAAGGGCAGTACCGTGCCGAGCAGCAGGGACACAACGCCAATCAGACCGGCCTTGCGGGCTTCCGAGACCTGTACCTCGAACGCGGTGGCAACGATCGCGAAGTCGCGCAGCATCGCGCCGCCCATCAGTCCGATACCGCTGAACAGCGAGACGTCCGCAAGTCCTTTTTGTCCGCCCGAGGCGGCGCCGCCCCAATAGGCCAACACAAGGCCGATCATGATGGCGATGGCCGAACCGTGTACGCGCCCGAATGTGAGCCGTCGGGACACCCACATGGAAAGCCCCATGATGATGCCCACGAGGGCGAAGGCGGTGACCAATCCGTTGTGGTGCAATATTTTCTCGAACATGGATAGCATGACTGATCCTCTCTCAAGCGTTCTGTGCCGTCTCGGACAGCGGCGGAAGCGGCTGCGCGTTGCCCGTTCGGTTGATCAGCGCAATGGCGACGCCGCAGACCAGCACGGCACCCACGGCGGCAAGCAGCGCGACGGGACCGCCTCGCAAGGCGGTGACAACGTCTTGCTGAGCGGCCATGGCGACCACGACAGGGATATACATTGCGCCCCAGAAAGAAACACCGGCTTCGGTTGCAGCGGGCATGAGGCCGCGCCGATGCAGATAAAGCCGAGCGAAGATCAATAGCAGCATGGCAATACCGACGCCGCCGACATTGGCTTTCACACCGATGGCCTGGCCGAGCAGGTCGCCAAGGAAGATGCCGGCGAGATGGCAAATCGCGAGCAGGGTCGTACCGTAAATAATCACAAGCTGTCTCCTGGTTGAAGCAATGACGAACTGTCTTTTCTGGTGTTATGGCAAGCGTCGAGTCGTCGGATTCAGGGGTGAAACGGGAATCGGATATCTGGGCCGACAATCGCTCTCCAGGCGCGCGGCGGTGAGTTTTGTGGATGGCCCGGCGCTCTCGCCGGGCGGTCGGGCGCGAACTACCAAAGTGCCTTCAGTCGTTCGCGTACCGTCGATGAGGCCTGTCGGGAAGGCGCGCCGAGTCGGCTGGAAAGACCGCGCGACGGATCTCTCTGGATGTCCGCGAGCGCTTGCGCCAGCACGCGCCGCACTTCACCGACGTCTTCCGGATCGGGCTGTTGGGCGGAACCGACCTTCAGCAGGCGCCACAGCAGCCCAAGCGACGCAAAGTTGGCGATGTCGTACGCCATCGGGGGAACGGCTTCGGCCAGCGCTTCGAGTTCGTCGACCGAACGCTGCGTAATGCGCGCGGCGGCCGCTTTCCCCATCGCGTGAACCATCACGCCCGCGTCGTCGAGCGCGACCAGACGATTCGCCTGATACCCATGCGCGAGAAACGCGCCGGACATCGCTCGCCCGACGATGAGCCCGATCACCGGGTGTCCGGCCACACGCGCCGCGGCATAGGCATCGGCCGCCGCCGCAAGCGCGAGATGAATGCCATAGGCTTCCTCGCGGCGTCCGTAAGCCTGGCTCGCCACGTCGACGATGGCGACGATGGCGGCTTTGCTCTCGCGGTCCCGGTCGCGTGCGATCACGTCCCGCACGGCGCGCGCCAGTTGCCATCCCTCGATCAATCCGACTTCGCCGTGTCGTGCGCGGGGAAAGCGATTGTTCTCGTCCGGAATCACGGCGATGTAGCGAGCGGGGGACTCGGCGAGCGAGGCATCCACGACCTGCAACGTGCTGCCGTAGTCATCGGTCTCGGTGCGGTGCGCAGCGTCGCACGTCAAAGCGTGCATCCACACGGCACCTCGTGAGGAACGGTCGGAACGGCTCATGAGGGGTCTCCTGCGCGGGCGGCGGCGTAAAGCGCGCGCACGTCTTCGGGCGAAGGCTGATTCGTCACATCGACGTGCATCAGCCGCTCAAGGTAGTACTCGATTTGTTCGCTGCGCTGCGGCTTCGGGGTGTCGGCCCGCAGCCATGCGAGCACCTGCGCGCGAATCGCTGCGGTGTCGTCGTCGAGGCAGGCGTCGACAAGGCCTGTCGCCTGGCGCTGTTCCCCGCCCGTCAGACCCCAGATGAACGGTCGATCGCGCGAGTCGTATTCCTCGACACCGGCCTCCTGCTCGATGACGGACGGCCCATTCAACCCAAGCCGTGCTTCGCGTGTGACCAGCAGATAGCTGCACATGCCGGCGGCGATGCTCATGCCGCCAAAGCAGCCGACCACCCCGGCGGAGATGCCGATGACGGGCCCGAACGTTCTGAGTTCGTGGATGGCCGCGTGGATTTCCGCGATGGCGGCGAGGCCGAGATTAGCTTCCTGCAGACGCACGCCGCCCGTCTCGAAGACGATGACCGCGCGTGTCGGTATGCCTCGGCGGTTGTCTTCGACGGCAAGCTCGAGGGCCCCGGCGATTTTCGCGCCGGAGACTTCCCCCATGCTTCCGCCCTGGAAGGCGCCCTCGATGGCGAGAACGACTGCCGGTTGCGAATCGAGCGTGCCACGGGCGACGACCACACCGTCGTCCGCTTGCGCAACGATGCCTTGCCGGGGAAGCCAGGGCGAGGACAATCGTTCGAACGGATCCAGAAGCTCGCGGAACGTGCCGGGGTCGAGCAGGGCGAGGGCGCGACGGCGCGCGTCGCGTTCGATGAAGCTGTCTCGTTGTATCGGAGTATTCGTCATCTCGACGGGCCCTTATTGGGGAGATTCGAGGGCTTCGCGCGCTTGCTCGAGGCGAAGGCGAACGACGGCCGGCGTAGCGCCGAAATCGTTGATTTCCACGTGCAGCGCGGGCCAGGCGTGCGATGCGAAGATTCGCTCGAGCTGCGCGTGCCAGATCGCGGACAGGCCATTGACGGAGGTCGTGAGTTCGACGTGGATCTGCCCCGGCTCGCCCGGAGACAGCAGGACTTCCAGGTCGCCCGACCCGACGACGCCGACGCAGGCTCGGCCCGCACTGGGTGCGCCGCCGGAGAAATGAAATTGAAGCGTTTCCATGGATGTGCTTCCTAAAGACTCAGAAACGGTGATTCGTTAAGCCGCGACGACGACCCCTTTGCGGAAAGCCGGTCGAGGAACAGGGCGGCGGCCAGCATGTCGGCGGCACCGCCTGGCGAGATGTGTCGGGCCAGCATGTCGGATTCGAGTTGTCGAAACTTGCGTCGACCGTCGGCCGTCGACAGGCCGCCGGCCGCGCGAACGGCGCTCGCGCCGGCCTGCATCGCGTGCAGCGCATCGGGGCCACCCCGAGCGAGGACGCACGTGTCGTCGAGCGTGGCCATGACCGCGAGTAGGGCGTCGATACGGGCATGGTCCTCGCGCATGCCTGCCGCGCGGGCTCGCCTGAGTGCGGGCAGCGCGATTTTCGTCACGTGCGGAAAGCCTGCCCATGCCTGACCTCGCGCACCGCCCACGCCATAGTCGAGGCACGCGCACTCGCCTTTATGTCCGGTGGCACATGGCGCAAAGCGGTCGGGCAGGCGCGCGAGCGTTGCGGCGCGACGCGCGACGGCATGGGCGCTCAGTGCGTTGGGCGCTTGCGCTGCGGCCGTGATCAGAAGGCCCAGTGCCCAGATGGCACCGCGGTGGGTGTTCACGCCGCCGGTCGCCGCGAGCATTGCCGTTTCCCCCAGGCGCCCGAGACGGCCGATCTGCTCGCGCAGGCGCATTGGGTTTTCGATCAACACACCGGCCTTGGCCATGGCCTCGAACGTCGGCCGCAAGACATTGGCCGACTGCACCATCAAGCCCCATGTGAGGTCGTGATGTGCGCCGCATCCGCGAACATCGACGAGGCCCGGCTTGGGAGAGAGCGTCACTTCGTCGATCAGCGCGGACTCGACGAGCGTGGCGAGTTTCGTTGCGATCGCGATCGGCTGGGACGGCGACTCGATCCGTCGAATGAGGGTCTTGTCCATTACCAGCTCCGAAAGCGCGCGGGCGGGTCGTAGAGTCCCCCCGACCATTCCACCAGCTCGCCGATGCTCTTCGCGGCGAGCAACTCGCGGCTCGCATCCGTGCGACGAATGTCCAGATCTTCCGGCAAGGCGATGAGGCCGTCGCTGCGCATCTTCGCTGTCTTGGCCGGGTCATGCTTCAGCCCAATCGCGGTGACGCCGGCCACCGCCGAGATCATGGCGCGGCGCTCTTCCAGCGAGCGTGCCTTGTAGAGGTAGGCAATGCCATCTTCAGTGAGCAGGTGGGTCACGTCGTCGCCATAGATCATCACGGGGGCGAGTGGCATGCCGCTTTGTTTGGCGACAGCAACGGCGTCCAGCGTTTCGACGAACGTCGGCTTGCCGCCTTCCTGGAATGTCTCCACCATCTGAACGACTAGTTTCTTGCCGCGTTCGAGCAGGGTGTCCGGCTGCGTCATGTCGAGCCAGGCCGGCGTGGCGTGACGGCGCCCGCGCGGGTCGTGCCCCATGTTCGGTGCGCCACCGAAGCCGGCCAACCGACCACGCGTCACCGTGGACGAGTGTCCGTCGCCGTCGACTTGCAGCGTGGCACCGATAAACAGATCGACCGCGTACTGACCGGCCAGTTGACAGAGCATGCGATTGGAGCGCAGCGAGCCGTCGCGACCGGTGAAGAAAACATCGGGACGCGCAGCCACATAGCGCTCCATGCCAAGCTCGGTGCCGAAGCAATGCACGCTTTCGACCCATCCCGATTCGATGGCGGGGATCAGGGTCGGGTGGGGATTGAGCGTCCAGTTCCGGCAAATCTTGCCTTTGAGCCCGAGGCGCTCGCCGTAGGTCGGCAGAATGAGTTCGATGGCCGCGGTGTTGAAGCCGATGCCGTGGTTGAGCGACTGAACGTTGTGACGCTCGTAGATGCCGCGAATGGCCATCATCGCCATCAGGACGTGCACGGGCTTGACCAGCCGGGGATCGCGCGTGAACAGCGGCTCGATGAAGAACGGCTTGTCGGCCACGACGACGAAATCGACCCACGACGCCGGAATGTCGACGCGCGGCAGGTCGGTCACGTCGTCGACGATCTCGTTGACCTGAACGATCACGATGCCGTCGGAGAATGCCGCGGGTTCCACGAGCGCCGGTGTGTCTTCGGTGCTGGGGCCTGTGTAGATGTTGCCGGCGCGGTCGGCCTTGAAGCCCGCCACGAGGGCGACGTTCGGGATCAAGTCCACGACAAGCCGCGCGTAAAGCTCGATGTAGGTGTGGATCGCGCCGACCTCCAACTGTCCGTCGGCGAGCAACTGACTGATGCGCAGGCTCTGCGGCCCGGCAAAGGAGAAATCCAGCTTCCGGGCGATGCCGACTTCAAAGAGGTCGAGGTGTTCTGCGCGACCCACGCTGGGCATGATCATGTGCAGGTCGTGCACGATGCCCGGATCGACTTGCACCAGTGAGCGCGAGAGGAAATCCGCCTGCTTCTGATTGTTGCCTTCGAGCACCACGCGGTCGCCAGGTGCGATCAGTGCTTGCAGGGCCGCCACGATGTCGCCGGTCTCGATTACCTTGCCATGGGCGATCCTGCGGGCGGCCGCGAGGCGGCGCGCCTTTTCGTCGCGCCGGCGACGCCATTTCGCCGGGATTGTGGGCATCTCTTGCATGTCGGAGGCTCCAGCCATTGAGTCGTCAGTAGCCTCTAAGCTATGCGTCAAAACCTCTCGTTTCAATCAACTTATGTGTTGGTTCATTAGCTTTAGGGTAATAATTGGGAGGTTCGAAGCAAACGTACCTGAACGAAATGAGGCGCGAGCATGGCAATTGACGACGGCATCACCCTGAAGAAGCTGGAAGTGTTTCAGGCGTTCATGGCGCTGGGGAATATGGCCCGGGTATCGGAAGTGCTCGGGCAGAGTACGGTGAGCGTGCACCGTGCGCTCCACTCGCTGGAGGCTGGGCTCCGGTGTCCGTTGTTCAAGAAGGATGGTCGAAAGCTGATTCCGTTGGCGACGGCGTATGTGTTCTCCGAGCATGCGGCGCGGATGCTGAGCGAGTGCGAGACTGGCGTGCAGCGCACGCGCGAGGCGGCCGGATTCACGTCGACGCGACTCAAGATCGGCGGGCTGTACTCGATGACGGTCGGGACGATTCCGCGATTGCTGGTCGGGTTGAAAATGCGCCGACCCGCTTTGGATATCGATCTTACGCTGGGGTCCAATCGCGATCTGATGTCCAAGCTGGACGACGGTCTGTTGGACGCGATTGTCATTGCCCTCGGCGCACCACCGAAGAGTCCGGACCTATTGGTCGTCCCGATGTTCGAGGACGACATTCTCTTCGCGGCGCCGTTGGGCTCGCCGTATGCGAAAGAGACGGCCATCGACCTCAGGGCCGTGCGGCATGAGAAGTTCGTGTCGCTCGGCGACGAATTCGCGACGTATCACGATTTCAAATCGGCCTTTGATCTCGCGGGATTTGCGCCGGACATTGCGATGCAGGTGGGCGATATCTTTTCGCTGATCAATCTCGTGAGCGGCGGCATCGGGTACGCGTTGCTGCCGCGACGCGTTGCGGATTTCAGTCCGAAGGTGCAGTTGATTCCGCTCACGCAACGCTATGCGCGCAGCCAGAATATCGTGTTGGTGCTTCCGCGAAACCGTGAGCGCGATCCGAATCTGCTCGCCCTGAGCGCGGAGTGTCGCATGCTCAGGGCGTAGGTGTCAGGATGCCGCTCGATGTATTGGTGCGGCTGAAGGCATTCGATCATGCCGTACTGGATCAACGATGCGCCGCCGCACACCGCAAGCGCCTCCGGTCGCCGGACGAACCCGATGCGCTCGATGGGCCCTACGAATGCATTCTGTGCGTCTATTGGTCGAGCGACTGTCTGTCGTTTCGGTTGCTCACCACACCCCGTAGAACACCCCGGCCTTCTTGTACTGATGCGTGCCGCGTTCGACGTCGTCGTGCGTCACGGTGGTGCGATTGCGCAGGCCGAGGGACCAGGTCAGCAGGCGCTCGCGCATGGCCTGTCGCACGTTGTCAAACGCCGGGTCGGTACCGAGGTCGACGAATTCGTCGGGATCGTTGCGCAGGTCAAAAAGCTGCGGCGCGAATCCGTCCCAGTGAATGTATTTCCACGCGTCGGTGCGCACCATCCAGCCACGGCATGCGTCGGGGCGGCGGCCCAGGATCTGGCGTGCCTGCCGATAGGCGTAGTCAAGCTCGGAGAAGACGGCATCTCGCCAGGGCGTTTGCGCTGCGTCGTTTCGCGTCAGCGCAAGCAGCGAGCGACCTTCGACGCGGTGATCGGGAACAGGCATGCCGAGCGCGTCCAGCACTGTCGGCACGGTGTCGATGGCCTCGACGAAGCGTGCGTCGCTGTGGCCGCGCGTGGCGTCGGCCTCGGGGGACGGATCGTAGACGATATACGGCACGCGCTGCACGGTGTCGTAGAACAATTCCTTCTCGCCTAGCCAGTGGTCGCCGAGGAAGTCGCCGTGGTCGGCGGTGAAGACGATGAGTGTGTCCTTCCACCGTCCGAGCCTGTCCAGGGTTTCCCACAGTCGTCCGAGATGATCGTCGAGCTGGCTTATCAGACCCTGATAAGCGGGCCGAACCTTGGCGATGACCTCGTCGCGCATGAAATTGGCACATTCCTCCTGCTGGAAGTAGGCGCTCGTCACCGGATGTGGCGCCTCGCGCTCACGCTCGGCGCGCCGCACGGGCAGGCATTGTTCGAGGGTGTATTTGTTGTGGTACGGCGCTGGGGCCATATACGGCCAGTGTGGCTTGACATACGACAGGTGCATCGCCCATGGAGCATCGCCCTGGCGCTCGATGAAACGGATGGCCTGGTCGGTGGTATAGGCCGTTTCGGAGTCGGCTTCGCGCACACGCGCGGGCAGGTGCGCATTGCGCATGTGCCAGCCGCTGACGATGCGGCCCTGTGCATCTTCGGCCGAGATCACAAAGTCCGACCACGGATCGTCGCTTGCGTAGCCTTGTTGGCGAAGGTATTCCGCGTAGCCGCCGGCGGGTTCTGCGTGATGTCCGTCGTAGCGGTCGACCAGCGTGAAATGGCCCTCGCGCAGCAGCGCGCCGAGCGCATTGCCGCCATCCAGATGCAGGCGCTTCAGACCGTGGTTGTCCGGCATCATGTGCGTCTTGCCGACCAGCGCCAGCTTCATGTCGCGCGCGGAAAGATATTCCCCTAACGTGATTTCGTCGATCGACAATGGCACGCGGTTCCACGTCGCGCCGTGACTGGCGACGTATCGCCCTGTGTAGAACGACATTCGCGACGGACCACACACCCCCGACTGTACGAACGCGCGCTCGAACTTCACACCGCGTCGGGCGAGACCGTCGATGTTGGGCGTGGCCAGATACGGATGCCCGTAGCACGACAGGTGGTCCGCCCGCAGTTGGTCACACATCACGAAAAGCACGTTGCGGATCGACGACATCGTAGGTGTCCGAATTGAATTTAAGAGATGACGTTCAGCGCGACGTCGTGCCATTGCTGGTGCCGAATGGCACACCGGTTGTACGGCGTGCCAGGTCGGGCATCGGCCACAACGCGACGAGACCGACAACCATGGCCGTTGTCACGAAGTAGGCCGGCATCATCTTGTCGCCGGTTGCGCTGATGAGCCAGGTGACGAGAAACGGCGAGAAGCCGCCGAACAGCGTGGTGGCCAAGTTGTAGGAAATCGAAAGACCGGTGGCCCGTACCTGTGCGGGGAACAATTCGGCAAGCGCCGTCGACGCCGGGCCCAGTGCGGCTGCCATCAGCACCGCGAACACGACCTCCACCTCAAGCAGTCGCGGCAAGCTCGGCCCAGCGACGAGCCAAAGGAACAGGGGATAGATGGTCAGCACGTACAGCGCCATTGAGGCGCCCATCACCGGTTTGCGCCCGACGTGGTCAGACAGCAGCCCAAACAGCGGAATCAGGATCATGCGCAGCGTGCCGGTGACCATCAGCACGATGAACGGTGCGGACACTGGCAGCTTCAGTTGGGTCACCGCGTAGACTGGCAGGTACACATTCAGCACGTATTGAGCAACAGAGCTCGCCACGACCAGCCCGAATGCGATCCACAGTGCGGCCTGGTGCTCGCGCCAGACCGTCGTGAGTGTCGAGGCGGCCTTGCCGACCGTGGCGGCGCGTGCGCCTTCGTCGGCGTCTTCATACGCCGGCACCACTTCGTGCAGCCGGGTGCGGATGTAGAACCCGACGGGACCGATCAGCATGCCGAACAGGAACGGCACACGCCAACCCCACGCATCGAGTGTGCTCTGGCTCAGCCCGCGCGTGACCAGGGCGCCCATCAGCGCGGCCGTCACGGCAGCGACGAATTGGCCGAAATTTTGCCAGCTTCCGTAGAAGCCGCGCCGGTGAGGCGGCGCGTATTCGATCAGCATCGCCGTGGCACTGCCGAACTCGCCCCCGGCCGACAGGCCCTGCAGCAGTCGCGCCAGCACCACGATGATCGGCGCGGCGATGCCGATCGTCGCGTATCCGGGAGTGAGCGCCATCATGGCCGAGGACACCGTCATCAGCAGGATCACCAGCGACAGCGCAGCCTTGCGCCCGGCACGGTCGGCGTAGATGCCCAGCAGGATGCCGCCGATCGGCCGCATCAGGAACGCGCTGCCGAAGGTTGCCGTGGTCAGCAGCATCGATACGGTCGGGTTCGACGACGGGAAGAACTGCCGCGCGATGATCACCGACAGGAAGCCGAAGACGATGAAGTCGTACCACTCGAATGCGTTACCGATGGTGGCGGCGACGATCGCCCGGCGGTTGGCGCGGGGCAGGGCGGGCGTGGTTGGCATGGCGAAATCCTCCTGGCGGCGGCCGGGCTCCGGGGCGGGCGGCTGCCATGTCTCGTGTTTGTGTTGTTGTGGCCGCCACTAGGGCGCTCAGGGCCGTCCGTGTGGCAAGCCATCACGATTGTGTGGATTTACTTCGTTACCGTCCAATGAGATATTGCCTCCAAATCATAAATTCAAGGTTATGAATCGATGGCTTCCGCAACCTCCGGCGCATCGCCTGGTGCGTCGCTCGAACGTAGTGCGATTGATGGGTATTTTTCGCGCCAGTTGAAACTGCGGCACCTGCAGTTGCTCGTGGCACTCGCCGATCGCCAGACGGTCGGCAAGGTCGCCGAGGCACTGCACGTGACGCAGCCGGCCGTCTCGAAGATGCTCAACGAGATGGAAAAAGGGATCGGTGTGCCGCTGTTCGAGCGTGATGGACGCCGTATCCGGCCCACGACCTACGGCGAGTGCCTGATCCGCCACGCGCGCGAACTATTGCTGCACGCCCAGCGTGCCAGTGAGGAGTTGCACGCGATGACCAGCGGTGTTGGTGGCCGCGTCGAGGTGGGCGTGCTGTCGGTGGCCGCGCCGATCCTGATACCGGCGGCCGTGGCGCTGTTTAAGCAGCGTTCGCCGACGGCTACGGTGTGCCTGCACGAAGGCACGCTGGATCAACTCTTGCCGGCGCTGCGCGTGGGTCAACTCGATATGATCGTTGGGCGACTCGCGCGGGGACTGTCCGCGCCGGAATTCACCAGCGAGCCGTTGTTCGACGACCCGACGGTCATCGTGGTGGCGCGCACGCACCCGCTGGCATCTCGCAAGCGCATCAAGTGGGCCGACTTGGCAGGGTTGGCGTGGATCGTGCCGAGTGCCGGTGCGCCCATGTACCGGCATCTGCTGTCGGTACTGGAGGCGCACGGCGTGGGTACGCCGATCAACACCATCGAGTCGGTGGTGATCGACGCCAACGTGGGCATGCTGCAGTCGTATCCGGTGCTGGGTCTGCTGCCGCGCTCGCTGGCGCGGCATCACGAGGAGGGTGGTGTGCTGAAGATTCTGCCATTGAGCCTCGGTGCCGCGCTCGGCCCGGTCAGCACCACATGGCGCGCCGATGCCGACGACACGCCAGCCACCGCGCTGTTTCGTGCCTGCCTTAGCGAAGCGGCAAAGGTGGCGCGGATTTAAGGTGGCCGTGTGTTGTAGCGACCGTGAGGGAGCTGGAGACGGTCTCGATCCAGATGGTGGATGCAGGTTGCAGGGTTGCATCGACTAGCGGAGAAACCTGAATTTCCCCGCAGCAGTGGTGGGAACGACAGGTTGAATCCTCAGAGAGAATCTGGCGCCCGGGCGTCCGACTGACGGCGTCCACGAATGAGGCTTCCTGGCCGGTAACGGTTGTCAGTCCGTCGGCGGTTTTCGACCCACAGGCGTCATTCGCACAAGCTCGTTGAGTGGCCGTTTGTCGAACTCGCTGCAATCGCAAGCGATCGGATGACTTCGTGCGTTACGCCAACTTTTCAGCGAGATTTCCAAGGCGGGCTTTTAGCGTTGTCCGAAGGTTTGCGTCTGCTCCGATTAGGGTGAGCGCGGCTCTTTCATAATCTGAACGCCCATTGAAATGCAACGCTTTTGCCAGGGCGTGAAGCACCCCTGATTCCCTGATAGGATATCGAGACACGACTGCATCGACGTCTTCAGCAGCAATCAACTGGTTGATACGATCTAATTCCGCCGGATACGGCGACGCAATGGTGACTGCGACTTCGCCGGCGCTTCCATCTACCATCGACTGCCGTTCGGGCAACGCAAGCAGCAACTTGTCCCGCATTTGACGTTCTGCGATCCGGCTGGCAAGGTGTTCGACCGTCCCTTTCATCTTAAGCGCCGCTAAAGCTGCCGCTTTCGCTTCGGCCAGTATCTGGTCCGCGGGCAAGCCGAAAATCTGCGCTTGCTTGGCGGCGAGCGCTTCTAAAGCATCTGCAGAATAGTAAAGGCTTTCAACGGCGAAAATCGGCAATGCGTAGATGCCATTGGATTCTAATTCTGCCACCCGGTCCGCTCCCATTCCGTCGTGGTCAACGAGTCCGAAAGCTTGCGCGCGATGCAGTGACTCCACTGCACGCAACCCTTCTACTGCACGCATGACCTCGCGGCAGCTTTCGCGTGACCGAACTGACACTGACGGGAAAAGAAGGGAATACAAAGGTTGATCCAGGCTTGTCGACGTTCCCTCTATAAACAGGATGTTCCGACGCGAGCCGATTAGGTCAACGCGCAACCATTCAGGAATTTGACCAGGATCGTTCAAGACATCGACTTCCCATGCGGCGATATCCCCCCCTTGCCACGTACTACCGCGAACAAGGATTACCCTCGCTGAGGGCGAACTGCCGGGGAGATCGAGCTCGTGTGTACACACTACAAAGCCACATTCTGGCCGTTCGGAAATGAGGGCCTTAAGCAGAGGGACGACGATGGATGGGTGTAGGTGGAGCTCGGGTTCGTCGATAAGGAAAATGGCGTCATCCGGAGCAGCGACTACCTCAGCGGCGAACACAAGTGCGGCTCGCTCGCCATCAGACATCCGAGCGTAACTATAAGTGGCGCCTGACTGCTTTGCTCGAAGCTCGCCTCCGTCGATCAACATGCTGATGGACAAATTTGCCTGAGCCAAAAGAGCGTTTATGCGGTCGAGTGGCGAGTTGTTGGACTGAAGCCGAGCGACTGCTGCCGAGTTCGCACCATCAATCTTTATCTCGTTCGCTGCGTCAATCTTGTACTGAGTCTCCGCCGCCTGTAGATCGTGAATTGCCTTTTCATTCCTGGAAGTCCCAGAAATCGATCGCCACCGCGTATCAGGTGAGGCATCCCAACTGCGAAGGTTCTGCTCAAGGTTCCGGCGCGACGCGGGTGTCAGAGATAGACTTTCGTTGTCGAAATAACTTGGGCGGGAACCTGGCATGTAAATAACCCCGGGGCCGAACTGCCCGGACAGGCGGTTTACTAGCGCAGATTTTCCCGTACCGTTACGCCCCAGAATGAAGACTGGACGCCCCACCTCGACTGGGACGGTAACAGCCGTTCCCTGCCCCGAGGGAATTTGAATAGCGGCAAGTTGCTTGTTCGACTGACCTGACTCCATGAAACAAACCCCTTTGCATGCAGATGATTGGCTCTCACCGCAACGGATCACGGTGTCTTCTTTTGCTAGCAATCATATGCGAACTACCTCAAAGCATTGCAACGATCCATCTCGCATATTTTCAAACGGTTCCTTCGTCAAGGAGCGGTCAGTCGATGCGGCGCCCACGAACGTCTCAAACTGGCCGATCACTGCCCGACGCGATCGGCTGAATCCGACCCACTTCTGCCGTTCGACGATGCGCCGGGTAAACGACAGCTTTCGGATGAAGAGTGCTCAAACGTCTGTATCTCTCGCAGCCCAGCGATCGCAGTTGGCCAGCACGGTCGTGAGCGGCAATCTCGGGTCAGTCGTCCGGCTTGGGTGCGCCGCCAGTTGCAGATGCTCCCCGGTCCTGATCGACCTGGATCTGGCTCACAGCGAGAACCAGTTCGTGCGCCTTCTTGAGGTGTTCCTCCGTCTCCGCCCGGGCTGACGCGGCCGCCATTATCATCCTGGCAAATTTAGCATGCGTCGCCTGGCGAATCGCGTTGAACTTACCTACCCGGTGGCCTACGAGCTGCGTTAGTTCGTTTTCGCTGAAAAGATTTTTGAGCAGAAAGAGGACAGACCCGTCCTCGAACCACGGTTTGAGATTCTTGTGTTTGAACCCCTGGGAGTACAGAAAGCTGATACGTCCGAGGAGTGCTCGGTAGCTAAAGAAAAACGCCCAGATCGACTCACCGACAAATGGGCGATAATTCTCCGCGTGTTCGGTCCGAGAAATAGCGTCCGTGACTGTCTTGTCCGTCAGTTCGAAAAGGGTTCCTCTCCGGATTCCCTCCGCATATTCCGAGGGTTCAAGAATGTCCCATCGTGCAGATACAACGGCTGGCGTAATCGAACTCGCTAGAAGAAACGCTTCCCAAAGTCCGGACAAAGCATCCAAGCGTCGCTGGTGGAACGGTTGGGCGTAGTCACTCAGCGACTTGTGAGCAAGCGTCAGCATCGATGCCTGCTGAGCCAGTTGAGCCTTTAGCTCTTCCAGCTTTCCTGAATTCTCTGCCTTGACTGATTCAAGTCGAGCGTTGTACTCATGCTCAATTGCCCCCTTGATTTTTGCAGTTATCCAGTCGCGAAAAGCATATCCAGTCACGCTTACCAAGGCAGCTGACGATACCGTGGTGATGACGAAGTCTGCCATGGTGTTCCTTTCCCGGTTGGAATTTGATTTTTGAATCCGATGGGGTAGCGAACCGCTGCGATAAGCAATCCCGCGGTAGTTTGCCGGCGTAGCTGCGCTGCTGCGAAGAATTCGGACAAATACCGTGGCATTGTGTTTTCCCCGATCCTCAATGCAGTTGGTCTGTAGACTGACAAACGTTACTTCATCGCACTGGCTGGGACAGTTCGCGAGCCCCGTACCGGACACTCAACTTCCCGCAGAATGGACGCGGATTATTGCCGTGAGCGACCGTGCACGCCCGTACCGTACCGCCTATGAAGACGGACAGGGAGGCGCTCGAAGCATTCATAAACGCCTTGAGATACATCACGGCATTAACGTTTGAAGGTCAAAACCCTCAAGTCCGCCACTCAACAAGTTCCCCCGTCACGACTGAGTAAATCCTAAAGCGCAAAACCACTCGCTGTCGCGAAGCGCTTCGAGGAGCGCGATTTGCCACGAGTTGCTGCGTTTGTCGCGCTCGGCGGTCAAGCGTCGATTCAACGCGTCCCACACTTCATTCGGCTTCATCGGATAAGGATCGGTGAATGTCAGTGTCAGAGTACTTAGCTCTTCACCAGCCAGGCTGCCGAATCTCTGCGCGAGCTTGTATTCGCGGAAATGATTCGCGGCTCGACGAGATTGGAAATCATCCCAATTTTGCGGAGCACGAACAAAATATTTGACGCTAACGGGGTCTGTCTTTAGCAACTCAGCAAAAAGCCATTGCTCCTCTGATAGCTGCTTCGCGTCATAGTAAGGATGAAAGCTCTGTGCGTCGTTCGCGGCAGCGGCCGATTTCCCTGTATTGCAGTCACGGCAGGAAGGAACCAAGTTTTCCGGGAGCACGGAAAACGATGGAAATTTCGACTTTGGAAGGAAATGGTCGATCGTAAATACTTGTCCGATGCCGCACGTCGGACATCTGCCATTCGGTGCAGACAACCGAAGTTCGTCGTAAATTTTGCGAGCGGGCTTCAACCGAGGAATCATTTCGCGATCGTACAGGTTTTTCAGTTCCGCCTTAGTGACTTCACCGGTTATTACATCCTTATCCTGCGCGGTGGTCGGCTGCACCGTGTGCAATACACCCGTGCTGGCTTGATCGTCATAGTACTTCGCCTGCGCATCCATGTACCCCGCGATGTCGGAGAGCCGCTTTTGAAGCGAAACGTCGGTAACGCTACCGGTGCAAGTTTGAAAAACAAAATTTTTTGGGTAGACGGGTTTTTTTATTGCTCGCATCTATTGACCCCGTGCGGCGAGAAGTGCTCGGAGGACTGCCTGGCCCTCAAGCCCGATTTGATTTTCGTAGTGTTTTAGAATTTGTTCAAAATCGCCAACTTGCTCAACTGCTTTTGCAAGCAAGTCATGAAAGCCCGATTTTCTGACCGCGAGGCCGAAGATCTCTCTAGTTAACGACCCTACATTTTCCCCAAACGTTTCCATTTCTGGGCGCTCGGCCTTGGTGGAGTCGCGAAAGCGGTTAATCTTCCAGACGCACGAGCGGGGTACTTCTTGCAGAACGACTGGAGAGTGGGTGGCGATCAATGCGACAGCATTTCGCGCCGTGAGCAGTTCCGAAAGCGCGCGGGTGAACGCCGAAAGAAGAGGCGGGGGAAGATGACTCTCGGGTTCGTCCAACAGGACGAGACTTTTCTCTTCGATGGTCTCCACTAGCTTAGTCACCGTCAACAAGACGATCTTGTGACCCGAACTCATATTTCTGAAAACTTGCTCGGCGTATCGATTAATCTCGGTTTTATCATGGGTGTCGTCGGCCAGCATAGAGAGGCTCATCTCGGCGAAATTCTCATCAAACTCTAATACCTTGATCGCGTTTTTCCACTGTTCGCGCTTAATGTCCATGCTTAGACATACACCAAGGCTCTTCAGGAAATCATCGACGAGCTCATCGGGGTCTTTAAAAACGTGATGGTTGGGCGAGTTTGCGGATCTCTTCTTCAGCCCAATGTACACGTACCCGACACCTTGGGACTTGTCTCGCTGATCCGGTAAGGGGTTGAATCGATCAAATGCGCTAAAGGCGACGGACGTGACGCTGCTGAAATAGCTAGGTGGCATCGGTACCTTGGGTAGCCACGACTCAGAAGCGATCTCGAAGCGACCAAGGGTATCAGCATGTTCCTGATGAACTATCGCCTCGACAATCGAGTTCAAGAGCGTCGTTTTACCTACCCCATTCCGTCCGATAACGACGTGTATATTCGTCGGCGGCAACGAGTTAGGCGTAACTTCAAAGGCGAGCTGCATCTCACCGTCGTCGCTGCCCATCGGGGCCGTATAGTAGAAGCGATACGATGTAAGAACGGCCCCGCCACTCAAGATGCGACGGAACTGACCGTCAATTGCCGTACGGCTTACGCTGCGCAGTAGCGAGGTAGAGAACACAGATTCCTGCGCCGCTAACTGCTCTCGCACGGGATCAGCGACCACGTCACGCATGCATCTCAAATACTCATTGCGCAGAGTCGCAGGCACCGTCATTAAGCGCTGGTAATACTCCGGCTCTTGCCCGAGAGAGAAGTAGTTCTCCGGCATCTCGACTAAAGAAGAAGGCATTGACTCGCGAGAGCGGACGTATCCTTGCCCCGTATAGCCGATTTTGACAGCACCCAAGGAAAGCCCAACGCCAGAGTCAGTGTAAAGCGTGACAGAGAAGAGCGTCTTATGTGAGTAATCGTCCCAGTTGTCTGACCTCAATACCACTGAGTTTGCGAGCAGCGCGCCCGGCGGAACAGCGTCTAAATATATTTGAAGTGGCATTCCGATCCCCAGTAAGAGTCCGAATTTTAAATCGCATCCTAAGTTTTTGACATCTTCTTCTTGATGGGGAGCGTCACTCTGTGGGCTAACACCCGGTCAAACAGCAGAACCAGCCGAAAGCGGCCGTTCGGTCATACAACGCAAGTCGTCCGCTCATGGCCGGCAGGGGACAGCCCGCCTTGCTCAAAGGCAGCATTCGACTATATATACTTCCGACGCACAACTCGGAGCCAATATGACCGAACCAAATTCCCTGCGGTGCCTGTGTGGCGCCGTCAATATCCAGTTAAACGGCCAACCGGAAGCAAGAGCGAACTGTCATTGCCAGTCCTGCCGAGATTTCTATGGGACTTCAATGTTGTCGGCAACTGCATGGCTACCCGAGCAAGTCGCGGTTGTCAGCGGTAGCCTCTCGAAATTTGCACACCCGACAAAGCAACTGTCGCGCGCATTCTGCCCCCATTGCGGCGAAACAGTGTTTGGCACGAACCGCCTCGGCATGTTAGTCATTCCCAACAGCGTTGTTGCTCGGGCGGCGGGCGGTGAGTTGCCCGAACCAATGCGGGCGACGATGCATCTGTTCTATCGGCATAGGATCATCGACGTGGATGACAAACTGCCGAAGTACCTCGATGGATGGGACGGACCGACTTACGTTGGTTAGTCTGGCTGAGTACGTCGACACACAAACGAGCGAAGGACTACTCAAGGTTGAATCCACAAACTTCTCCGCCGTTATCGTCAGCCCTTCTGGTCCATTTCACCCGCAATCGACTGCACGCATTTATCGACGCTCAACTCCCATAGCGCGCTACGCGGCAGCGTCTCGTCGGAGGCTCGCTCAAGCACCGCAAGCGCGCGCGGTTTGAGCCGCACCAGGAGCAGCCGCTGTCCACGCGACGTCAATTCGGCGGAGAAGATGCGCAGTGCTTCGATCACTGAACTATCGACATCGGGTGTTTCCTCGAGACTCAGCATTACCGTCTGCACCGGCGTCGACTGCCCCCGCAGCATTAAACGCACCTTACTGAGCACGCGTTCGGCATTGGCAAAGAAGAGGGGTACCTCTGGCCGCACGATCGTGATGCCGGGGATGGGGGTTGCATCCGTGTGCGCGGAGACGTCGACGAAATCGTGGCTATCTCTCAGGCGCCCGAGCACCGAGACCGCCGGCTCAGACAAGTTGCGCAGTGTTAGCAGAAGGCTCACCCCGATGGCGACCAGCAAGCCGTGAAGTATGCCAAACACGAGCACAGCCAGCAGCGCCGCTATTACGACCAGTCTGTCGCGTTGCCACGTCCAGTATGGCTTGAACACGTCCGGGTGCAGTGAGTGACTGACGGCATAAATGACGATCGCAGCAAGCACCGGTTCGGGCGTGCGAGACAACTGCGGTAACAGCATCAGCACGATCAGCGCAATGACCGCTGCGGCAAATATCCCCGCGAAGCGGGTCTGCGCGCCGGCGGCTTCGTTGGCGGAAGTCGCCGAGTAGCCTGCACCCACCGGCATCCCGTGCAGTAATCCGGAGACAAGATTTGCGCAGCCGAGCGCCATGAGGTCCCGGTTAGCCGACACGACATCGCCATGCTTTAGCGCGAAGCTGCGGATCGACCCGTACGATTCCGCATACAGAATCAGCATCAGCGCAAACGCGAGTTCCGCCGTTTGCAGCCACTGTGAGCGGTCGAACCGTGGCAGGCCGACCGTCATATCGTGAAAATCGATCGCGCCAACGGTGCCAATGCCATGTGCATGCCAGTCGATCCGGTACCCCAACGCGATGCCGAGCACAATCACCGCCAGCGTCGCCGGCATGCGGGCACTTCGGCCCAGCCCGAAAAGGATGGCAAGCGCAGCCGCCCCCAGCGCCGCGCTATAGAAATTCCAACTTGGCGCTTGATGCGCGAGATCGAAAGCGATTCGCAGCGTATCGGTGTAATGCGAGTGCACGCCGAGTATGGCCGGCAATTGCTTGATGGCAATCGTCAGCGCCAGGCCGAACGCAAAACCGCGCAAGACCGGCTTCGAGACAAAGTCCGACATGGCGCCCAAACGCGACGCGCCGGCCAGCAGAAAAAGAATGCCAGTCGCCGCGACGAGGGCGGCGGCGTAGGCGAGCTGCGCACCGATGCCCCCGTCGCCGGCCCCCACCGTGGCGGCAAGCACGGCTGCGGATGAGGATGTTCCCGATACGATCGCGAATCGGCTACTGCCCGTTAGCCCATAGACGACAAGCCCGGTGAGCAGCGCAATCAGGCCCGCCTGCGGTGGCAGTCCAGCGATACCCGCGTAGGCAATGGCCTCAGGCAGCAAGAGTCCTGCTATTGAAACGCCGGCCAGTACGTCACGCCCAATACGAACCCGTCGCGGGGGAGGTGGCTCGACCGAACTCGTATAGGTGGATGGCTTCTGAAGCTGTACGGCGGCGGCATGGCCGGTATCGATAGTCATATCGAGGGGCGTTATCGAATATACGGCGGTTGATAACCGTCAAGGCGTCACACGCTGACGGGCCATTATCGCCGGATTTGTTCGGAACGAGATTCCTCGAGTTCGTTATGGCACTCGCAAGTTGAGTCTTGCCGGCGGCATGCGTCCGTTGTCCCGGCGAATTCGACGCGATAGGCGCTCCGCATGCCCATCCTGCCAGGCCTCGAGATAGCCTGTCTGCCGGCCGATTGACAACGTGAGAAAGAGAATTTAGGATGTGATCGTTTCCTAAATAAGCGCGATAAAGATGATCCAGGCTGTTGCAAGCCGGCCCCGGGGGCGGCCTAGAGAATTCGACGAAGAGCGAGTGCTTAGTCGCGCCATCGCGCTATTCAGTGCTTCGGGATATTCGGCCACAGGAATTAGCGATCTCCAGCAGGCTACCGGCCTGACGGCCGGCAGCCTTTACAAGGCGTATCTGGACAAGGAAGGGATCTTTGCCAAAGCGCTCGAGCGTTATATCGCCCGGCGCGAGGCGGAGGTCAGCGCCATGATAAAAGGCGCGGAGAACGCACGCGCCAGCATCGCATCGCTGCTTGGCCTATATGCCCGGCTTAGCCAAGGAAAGGAGGGCAAACTCGGCTGTCTGCTGGTGGCGGGCATCGCCGAGCTGCCTCAATTCTCTCGGGTCGGCGATGCGTTGCGGGGCCAGCTTGCGCAGCGTCGAGATCTATTGGCCAGACTGGTGGCCCAAGGGCAGGCCGACGGCTCGATCACTACCGCAAGCGATCCCGCGACCGTGGCAGATGTGTTGCTTGCACTGTTGCAGGGCATGCGCGTGCTCGGAAAAGCCGGTGCATTTAGCGACGATGCGGACGCATTTGTTGCCCTAGCACTCAAAGTCCTGGAGTGACCATGAACCGCCAAATTTTTTGCGCTCGTGCCGGTCGGACTCACCTCCAGTCGCGGCTTACCGCGTAGCGACGGCAGCGCCGACCCTTCCATCTGTTCATACACCGGCAGCGTATGCGGCGTGGTCGCACTGACTGCGATGACCGTCGCGCTGCGCTATTCGAAAAGGACTCCGTCATGATACATGGCGTACTGCCGGCCGCCCCCGCCGGTTTTGAACATCGATTTGCTACCGTGAATGGTCTGCGTTTCCACTATGTCGACGGTGGCGCGCCGGCAGAACGTACCGTCGTCCTCATCGCCGGCTTTCCCGAGAGTTGGTACGCGTGGCGTAAGGTCATGCCGTTGCTTGGCAACGACTTTCGTGTCGTCGCCATCGACTTGCCGGGCCAAGGCGATAGTGATCGACCGCTCGACGGCTATGACACGCAAACCGTCGCACAACGTGTGCACGACCTTGTGAATCATCTCGGCATCAAGCGATACAGTATCGCCGCGCACGACGTCGGCGCATGGGTTGCGTTTCCATACGCGCACCTATTCAGCGAGGAAGTCGAGGCGCTGGCGCTAATGGATGCGGGCATCCCAGGCATCACCCTGCCGGACATGCTGCCGTCGTCTTCCAAGCTGTCGTGGAAGACCTGGCATTTCTCCTTTCACGCGGTCCCAGATCTTCCGGAGATTCTGCTTGGCGGTCGGGAAAGAGCCTATCTCGAATGGTTCTTCTGGAGCAAGGCGGCCAATCCGGCATGTTACGGCGAGGACGAAATTGCCGAGTATCTGAGGACCTACTGCGCGCCTGGCGGAATGCGCGCGGGGCTCGCATTCTATCGCGCCGCGGCCCTCTCGGCCGAACAGAACCGCGCGCTTTCGCACGAACGGAAGCTCAAGATGCCGGTACTCGGCCTCAGTGCAGACCAGGGGTCGATCCCGGATATGTCGGCTGCACTCCGCCCATTCGCAGATGAGGTGAGCGGGGAGACCATCGTGAATTGCGGACACTTTCAGCCAGAGGAACAGCCTGAGGCCGTAGCGCACGCCTTGGCGAGGTTTTTTGCTTCAGTTTGAATGACGGATGATCTGCCGCTCGTCGGCAATGGGTGGCGTTGATCGCCATGTCGACGTCTGGCCAAGCGCGGAAAGTGATGGATTTCTCCGCTGCTGGCCAGGGGCTTGCGGTAGTCCTTATGCACGCGCTTCTGACGGTACGATGGTGAGCAGCAGCTCGTCGAGTCGTTCGAGAGTGGCAGCCAGACCGTCTTTCAATCCCATCTCGATAGCTTTTTGCACATCTGCCGGCGAGTTGTAGAGCACAACGGTGGTCACAAGGGTCCGTTCCTTCGCATCGGCGAAAGCGACGTCCCAGCGTGCCCTCGGCAGGCTCGGATTCACGACGCCCGATTCATCACAAAAACCGTCGAGCGCTACGTAGCCATCGATCGGATTGATTGCCTGGTAGTCCAGACGGTTCCAGAATGATTCCCCGTCAGGCGTCGTCATGGCGTAGTGCCAATAGCCGCCTTCCTTGAACTCCATGTGCTTTGTCCGGGTGGTGAGCGGCTTGGGCGCGAACCATTGATCGAGCAATTCGCGCTTTGTATGGCAATCCCACACCAGTTGGCGTCCTGCTGCGAATTCCCGCTTCACCGTGATGCTGTTTTTTTCCATATCGACGACGAAATCAAATCGAAGGTCAGCTTTCATTGTCTTGTCCTTGGAGTTTTTCTAACAGGTTGTCGAGGTTGTCGTACCTGCTTGCCCAGATCGCGCGCTGCTCGGCAAACCACCGTTCGGCGGCCGCCAGATTCTGGCGATCGAGCATGCACGTGCGAGTTCTGCCGGTCTTGCTCGAGTGAATCAACCCGGTGTCTTCCAGTACCCGCACATGCTTCATGAACGACGGCAGAGCCATGTCGAAGGGTTCTGCCAACTCGCTCACCGTCGCGGGCCCCACGCCGAGCCGTTGAATAACTGCCCTGCGCGTAGGGTCTGCCAGTGCGTGAAAGACCGAGTTCAGCGCAATTCCATAGTTATCCATTTGGCTAACTATACGCGAGCTTATCGGGAGGTGCAATAGCGAGTCTTGGGGGCATGTTGGGCGCGCGTTCGCGGTGTCGGGCGACCTCGCCTACGATGCGCAGGTCGTTGGCTGCTGTCTTTTGGGGAAAGCCGGCGCATATTCGCCGACGTCTTGACGCGGCTCGCGCATGAAGACCCGTTGATAAGGAAACGATAAGCACACGCCAAGTCACGCGACTGCACCGGTGCCAACTGATTGAAACAATCAAGCGATCAGAATGCGTTGTCGAATGGCCGATGGCGGACGCAAAGTCGTCGTTTGACTTGTTGCCGACAGGAGCCACGTCCGATGCGCTTCCTGGCCGATTGCGTCCTATCACAAGCATCTGCTTGCGACCCTTCTCTGTCGTTCCGCTCAGGCCGCAGTAGCGACCGCTATCGTGTGTAAAGAGGGCTCTGCCCGCCTGCTTGCCTGCCCGCGCGCGGCTTTTCGCTAATGCAATGAGCCTAGCCCATCAGGCTCGTCAACGCATCATAAATAGATTGCTCGGGGCGAACGGCGTGTTCTTCATCGACCGCGATAGCGCACCCTCAGATGCCACCGTGCGCGGCGATAAACATGGCGACGGCCGACCGGCAATAGGATTCGATTTCGTTGTCGTCCTCTGCTCTCGCCTCATCGAAGCGTGCGATCAGCAGGAGATCGGCCCCTTTGAAAAGCGCGGCAAACAAGCGGGCGGACAGGTGCGCATCGGGTACGTTCAGCATCCCCTTCTCGTGCAACTGACGCAACACGGCCTCGATGTGGGCGATGACATGGGCAGGCCCGGCCTCGTAGTGGAGCTTGCTTAACGCCTTTTGATTCGTCTTGTCGGCCAAGACCATGGCCTCGACACTGCGGACGTCCGGGCTCAACAGCGTGCGAAGCAGGGATGATCCCATCGCCATGAGCTGATCTTCGGCTGAACCGTCGACGCCGTCAGAAAGGGCCTGCGGTGCAAACTCATCGCAGCGGGCCACCATGGCCGCGCTGAACAGCGCCTCCTTGTTCTCGAAGTGCCGATAGATGCTGAGCTTGGATATCTTCGCCCGCTGCGCGACCTTGTCCATGGTCGTCGCTTGAAAACCCAATTCCACAAAGAGTTCGCAGGCCGCGTCGACGATCGTTTGACGAAGTGCCTCGTTGGCGGGCCGGCCGCGCCGGCTCTGGCTATTTTCGGTCACGATAATTATGGTACTTGACAGTATTGAAATATGTTAATACGATACCGTATAGTATCGCAATGTGCAAGCCAAGGGCAGGTTTCAACCGGTTGTCCAGATCAGGCGTCCCCGGGGCCCACCCCTTATTCACAACACGGAGCCCATCACCATGAATGACGTCATCATCATAGGCGGCAGCTTTGCCGGCCTCGCCGCCGCCCTGCAGCTTGGCCGTGCCCGCCGCAAGGTCACCGTTCTCGATACCGGCCGGCCGCGTAACCGCTTTGCCGGCCACTCACATGGCCTGCTCGGCCACGATCACAAACCGCCGCTGGACATCCTGGTCGAGGCGCGGCAGCAACTGGTGCGCTATCCAACGATCAGCCTCATCAATGCCCGGGCCGAAAGCGTGTCTGGGGCCATCGACGATTTCTGTGTCGTCACTGACGATCACGAAAGCTTGAGGGCGCGCCGCCTGATCCTGAGCTATGGCGTCGCCGACCAGATGCCTGATGTTCCGGGCTTTGCCGAAAGCTGGGGCACGTCCATCGTGCCCTGCCCCTATTGCGACGGCTTTGAAGTCGCCGGCCAGCATTGGGGCCTCGTCTGGTCCAGCCCGCAGTCGTACCAATCTGCCAAGCTGTTCCGCGATTGGACTGACAAGTTGACTGTCCTCACCGATGGTCATGACATCGCGCCCGATATCGAGGCCGATCTGACGCGCCGCAACATACCTCTCGTCGATGGACGGATCGTCGAGATCGCCCACCAGAAGGGCCATATCACCACCGTCAATCTCGATACTGGTCGCAATGTCTCGGTCGACGTCCTCTTCGCCCATCCGCGCAATAAGCCGTCCGCAAGCCTGCATACATCTCTGGGCCTCGTCACGGTCGATACGCCCACCGGCATCGTACTCAAGGTCGACGAGCGCCGCCAAACCAGCATGCCCGGCATCTACGCCGCTGGCGACCTCGCCACGCCCTTCTTGCCATCGATCACCCAGGCATCCTCGCAGGGCGCATTGGCGGGCATCTTCGCCCAGCAGTCGATGGTGGTTTGAGAGCACGGATTCCCTTCTCCCATTGCGTCGTCGCCTTCGAAAAGGTTGGCGTAGATCGGCGCAGTGAAGAGCGGATCGTCGAGTCAAGGAGACGACATGGCAAAGCAAAGTGCTGATCAGGTGGGTGACTGGAATGGTCAAAGCGGTGAGCGCTGGGTCGCCAACCAGGCCCGGCTCGACGCTCTGGTGGCGGTGTTTGGCCAGGCTGCGATAGAAGCCGCCGCGCCCGCGACGGGTGAGCGCGCGCTGGACATCGGTTGCGGCGCGGGCGCATCGAGTCTGGCTCTGGCCGCCCGCGTTGGCGCGGGGGGGCAAGTGCTGGGCGTGGACATATCCGAGCCGCTGATCGAGCGAGCGCGCGCGCTTGCGCGCCACGATACGCCGGCCCTGTTTCAGGTGGCCGACGCCAGCAGCGCAGAGCTGCCCGAAGGCGCGTTCGACATCCTGTTCTCGCGTTTCGGCGTGATGTTCTTCGACGATCCGACAGCGGCGTTCGCCCACATGCGACGCGCACTCCGGCCTGGCGGGCGGGTCGCTTTTGTCTGCTGGCGCGGGGCGGCCGAGAACGACTGGATGCGCCTACCGGTGGGCGCGCTCAAGGGCATTCTCCCGCCGAGCGCGCTGCCCGATCCCGAAGCGCCCGGCCCGTTTTCGTTCGGCGACCGAGCGCGCGTGGCGCGCATCCTGACGGCGGCCGGCTTCACCGATATCGCTATCATGCCCTTCGACGCGTCCGTCCCATTCGGTGAGGGCGAAACGCGGGACGCTGCGATCGACGTCGCGGTGAAGATGACGCTCGAGGTCGGCCCGCTGTCGCGTGTGCTCGCTGATCAGCCCGACGACCTCCGCGCCCGCGCCGCGGCCGCAGTTCGTGCCGCCTTCGAGAGCCTCCCCGGTGAGCGGTCGGTGATGATCAACGGCGCGGCGTGGGTCGTCAATGCACGCAATCCCGCACGTTGACAGGTTACGTCGACCATTGTGTCAGAACCGGCAATTCCTCGTGTCTCGGGGAGGGTCTACCTTGAGCGCCGAACGACCGAAACGCGGCGCTGATTAGCCATTGAGGGCAAAAAGAGTAGTGGCGCTTGATGGCCGCTTGCCGTCGCTCATGACGGTCGGTTTCCGACCCATCTCTGTCATTCCGCCCTGCCTGAACTAGACGACCGCTTCAACGGTACATGTGGTCGTTCACGTCTTGTCGTTATTCAAAGGGTCGTCGCATAGAGCTTCGACGCTTCGGCTACCTTTTTACTTAAGCATGCACCGAACTCCGTGCCAGGGGCAAGTTGGACCTCAGCTGAATCAGTCTGGCCTACACGCAGACTCACGACGGTCACCGGCTCGATGGTTTTTTTTCCAACATATAGCTGCTGGCCAATAGAAATCTTCGAGGTGCCTGTCGCGCGAACGCCAACTATATTATTCGAGAAACGGCGAACCACATCCCCGATTTCCAGCGTGACACCAGAGGAGACTCCATTTTTAATTAAACTGCTCCGCAACAGGTTTGCCAGAGTTTTCGTAACCAATGTTGAAAACAATACATAATTCCTAAGAGCATCGAGGTTGGCTATTTCTGATACGTCGCCATGAGCCGCATCATTCCGATCCCTGACAAATTTATTTAGGTAGGATTCTGCGGTGTGCTCCCCCAATAGCTTTTTGAAGCAAAAATCAATAACCTCTGATGAATTTTTTACAAACGAATAAGCATCATCAAAGCCGATCTTCTTGAAAACACGATTTAGCGTATCCGGCCGATAATTGTCAGAATCCGTCAAAAAAGCGTCAGACAAAAGTGCATAGGGAGCGCCACGCAACCCATCGACCAAACCGGAAGCAATCGAAATTTCGGAAATCTTCCCATATATAGGTTGTGTAGCACTCCATTTCATGAGGACGTGCCCCACTCCCACTCTATGGCTAGTCCTCACGTCATCAGAGAGCTTTGCGTAATTCGGAAAGATTTTCGGCAGATAGCCCGCATACTCCTCCACAAGCTCAATTATGCATTGCTCGAATACCGCATAAATGCGAGTTATGGTCGCGCAATGATCGAAAAGCCGCCATGTTAGGTTATCCGGCGCGTCACTCCGCAATATTTTTAACGCACCTTCATCGATCGCTATCGGCCCTTGCCCTACAGCAGCCGAAAAAATAGTCTGCCGCAGGCGATCATGCCACTCAATAACGGCTGACAAGTCGTTTAACGTGCTGTCATGGCGCGAAAGAATCGACTCAAACATTTAGTCAATTTCCTTCCACGATCGTGGCAAGCAGTCTACGGAAGGCTGCAATACGTTTTTCCACTGCTTCGCGGGTGTTGC
This sequence comes from Pandoraea sp. B-6, assembly GCF_000282835.1. Classification (NCBI taxonomy): domain Bacteria; kingdom Pseudomonadati; phylum Pseudomonadota; class Betaproteobacteria; order Burkholderiales; family Burkholderiaceae; genus Pandoraea; species Pandoraea sp. B-6. The sequence goes on from NZ_KB290560.1 coordinate 56,283, forward strand.
CTTGACCAGTGAACGTACCGGCTGGCTCTTCTTCAACAAGCCGCTTCGCGCCCGCTACAATCTGAGCGCGCGCATTGGCCAGAACCATCTTGTGCTCAAGGCGCTCGCTTAAAGCTACCATTAACGCGTCCGCATAGGCAATATGTGGCTTTGGTGCCCAGTGGCCAGCTTTAACATTCCACGGCCTAAACAAATTGCCGCCAAAAATCGTCTGCGCAATTTCAATCGTATCGACAAACAAATCGCGCAAAAATTGAATATCATCCGATTCAAAATGGCGACTACGAACCATATATTCATCGAGAAAGCGTTGCATGCCACCCCGATAACGCTCTGCGTGTCGAAGTGCTAGACAGCGCAGCACAAACTCAACGTCACGCATTTTGCTGAAATGGGGGTTTGATAGTAGTTTTTGTGGCGGATTGCTATCCTCCTCTTTTTCATATCGAACAAGACCCCAAGCATCACGCATCGCGGGATGGCGTGACAACTCGATCAATAGATCGTCGAAATCGTTATGATAGATGCAATGACGTACCTCTTGATTTTCAAGCTCGACACCGCCCGTATTAAGACGCTCAAATACTTGCTGACGAAGTAGCAATTCCTCATCTCGAGTGTTGGCTGATTCTTTCAGTAGTACGATATACGAAATAGATCGCCGATCAAGCCCGCGTCGGACTTCAGATGGAAGTCGATCATAGATTAATCCGTTCAACTCCGGCCACTGCTCCAAACCTTTTAATTTAAATCTGTTTTCATAAAAATCAGCAACAGCAGATATTCTTTGCTGCCCGTCCATAACCTCATATCGCGCAAGGTCTGACTCATAAAGAAAGCAGGGTGGAACAGGGATATTCATTATGAAAGATTCAATCAGCTTTGACTTTCGCTTATCATCCCATCGCTGTCGTCGCTGATAAAATGGCTGTAGCTTGAGCCACCCCTCCCTTTGTATTGCTTGAACGAAATTCGGTAGTTGTTCACGGTTAGTTTCCGTGACAATTCGAAGTTCTCGCTTTGCATATTTTTGATTTATCTCTTCGGCAGACGACTCTTGCCGAGACTCTGCTGGCATTTCGCGCCACATTTTTTGTTCTGTTGGCGATAACTGTTGCATGATTACGCGGTCTCAAGGAGAAATGGCAGCCGAAACGGTAACATATTGATAGGCTAGCTGACGAGTGGCTACAGCCCCGCAGCGTAGCGTTCGAACGTGCACTACCGGGAGCTTGAACGTCCCGTATTAAGGAAGTGACAGCCATTCAAGCGTCGGATCGGCGCACTGGCGAACGGCGGCTCATGGCCGGTAACGGTCGTCAGTCCGCTGGTTGTTTCCAAGCCATCTCAGCCGTCCGGGCCTTCTGCGCCAAGGCCTCCTTCCCCAGCATGGGTGCCCCATCGGTAGCGTTGGCTTTCGCGAGAAAGGATGCCCTGATTTGCGTCCGCCTCACCGAAATCGGGTTAGGGCAGTCGAGTGGCGTTGCCGGACCGATAGCCGTTTGCGTCGTCACTGATGTGCTGTATCATGAAACACGAAACATGAAAAATGGAGTCAACAGATGATTTTCCTTGACGGTGCGTCGTCAGGCATCCTGTCGGAACTCGAGTCCCTCGGCATTGAGAACGATCTACGGATGGCCGAACGCAGCCAGAAGATGTTGAATCTGGAAAGGCCCACAGCGGAGCTGCTCCACATGCTCGTGACCGGCGCACGGCGACGTCAGATTCTTGAAATTGGAACTTCCAATGGCTACAGCGCAATATGGCTGGCCAGCGCGTTGCGTGAAACAGGGGGCCGTCCGTTGCTGACCATCGAGCATTCTCCCCACAAGGCGGCTCAGGCCAAAACCAACCTGAGGGCGAGTGGTCTGCAGGACTGGGTGCAGGTCATCGAAGGAGACGCGACCAGCGTGTGCGCCGCCTTGGCCGGGCCGTTCGATTGCGTCTTTTTCGATGCCGACCGTGTGAGCGCGTCGAAGCAACTGAAGCATCTGCTTCCCAAGTTGACGGATGATGCGCTGTTACTTGCAGACAATGCCCTTTCTCACCCCGATGAAATCGCGGGATACATGGATAGCGTTGAAGCCTTACAGGAGTTCGACACCGTGACGGTGCCGGTCGGCAAGGGACTTCACATTGCCCGCAGGCGCCGTCAATCATGAGCAGAAACAAGCTGGAGCGCACAACGTTCGCCCGCGACGCCTATACCGCCATTCGGGAGATGTTGCTTGAAGAACGGCGGTTTCTCGCGGGTGAAAAGATTAGCGTGGAGTCGTTGTCACGTGATCTAGCCGTGAGTCGCTCCCCAGTGTGGGGGGCTATTTCCCGTCTTGAAGCGGAAGGGCTGCTTCATGTCGTACCGCGCCAGGGCGTTTTTGTCATCGCCTTTGACGCAGATAAGATCATTGCCAATTTCGAGGCGCGCGAGGCACTCGAAGGAATGGCTGCGCGCCTGGCGGCAAGGCGCATGACGTCCGAAGACCGGGAGATCATGGCAGAGGCGCTTGCTCGCCAGGCTCGAAGCATAGAGGCTGAAGATCTTGTCGCCTATCGAACTTCCAATCTCGACTTCCACCACAGGCTTCTCGTAGCCGCGCAAAACGCGACGATCGAGACGACGCTCAAGTCGCTATACGCACAGACGCAGGCGATGTGCAATGGCCGGGATTCGTCGGCGACAACTTGGGATCAACTTCGCCGAAATCTGGCAGAACATCAGCGCGTTCTCGACATGCTCACCAATCGCGACGAGGTAGCGGCGGAGCAAGCGGCCCGACTGCATGTCCAACAGTTACTGAAAGCGATCCTTACTCGCGAGAGCCAGACCGCTGTGATATCCAAAGTATCCACATGACGGTTACTCAGTCCTGTCGATAAAGGACGGGATCAGCGAAGACCCCCTCAGGACGTTCGCGCATGCCGGAGAACGCCTGTTCAAGGGCCAATATCGGACCTTCGCTTGCCGATCCCTCCCGACCGCACTTGGCCGGTAACCGTCGTCATTGCGGTTTGCGAACGTAGTAGATATCCCACTCCGTTTCTGTCGTCTTTGTGAATCCGTGCCGTTGATAGAAGCGGTTCGAGTCGCTATCGCGGAGTGCGCCCACGGCGACCGCCATCGATTGCGCGTCGGCAGCGCGCAGGAGCTCGGCAATGACGGCCGACCCCAGGCCCTTTCCCTGGTGTTCTGGAATGACATACAGATGTTCAATCACCAGATGGTCGTCAGTCAGCCGCGTTTGCATGAACCCGACTGTGACGCCATCGACCACGATGAACTTGCACAACGCCGGGTTGAAGGATGAAACGAAGCGATCCCTCGCTCGTTGCGGGTCGAAGCGTCCGATGCGAACCAAGCTCTCTTTCATCGCGTCGATGCGCATTTGAACCAGCGATTCGACGTCGCTGTGCGTTGTGCTTTCGAACGTTACATTCATCCGTCATGCCTCGTTAATGGGGGGGCGATGTGAGGCGCATGCAGCGCAATGCCTATGCCATTCGCAGATCGCGCAACACATCAAGTACGTGTTGCGTGGAGCGCTCGATGTGCCCCGCGCGATGGGCAATGCCGAGCCGACGCCACAACGCCGGCCGCAATGGGCGCATGACAACGCGCTTGTCGGGCAATGGCGCAGTCGCCTCATGGGGTAACAGCGCGGCGCCGTATCCTGCCGCGACCAGACTCTTGATCGCGTCGTTGTAGTTAAGCTCGATGCGTGGCACCGGTTGATGCCCCCCGGTCGCGAACCACTCCGCCGTCAGTTGTGAAAGACGCGTTGTCGCATCGTTGAGAATGAGCGGTTGGCCAGCGAGCCATGCGGGCGTGACGCGGGCAGGGCACTGCCAATGTGCCGGCACAAAAGCCATCACGGGGTCGCGCCTCCAAGGCGTGATCACGAGTCCAGCCTCGGGCGGCTGAGGCAGCGCAACGAGCCCAACGTCCAGCGTTCCATCCACCAGTCCGGACAACGTCTCCCGCGACGTGAGCACTGCAACCTGAATGTCGATGGCGGGATGGTGCTGGCGCAGCACCTCAAGCGCTTGCGGTAACAGGTGTGCGATCGCGCCCGTCGAAGCGCCGATCCGCGCGCGCCCTTCGAGTCCTTGCACCTGGCGTTGAATGTCCGCTAGCGCCTGCTCCGCATCGGCCAGCAATCGACGTGCGCGCTCCACCAGCACCTCGCCTATCGCCGACGGCCTGACATGTCCGCGCTTTCGCGACAGCAGTGGCGCCCCAATGCGGTCTTCCAGTTCCGCGATGTGGAGGCTGACCGTTGGCGGTGCCAAGTGCAATGCACGTGCCGCCTCGGCAAATGAGCCGCGGTCTGCGATGGCCACGAGGGTGCGCAAGCGGTCCAGGCTGATTTCTCGCATGTCGGCGTCCAGATTCAGGAAAAATGAATGATCACGTTGTGAAATTCAACTTTCCCTATTCTATCTGTCAACGGAATATAGGGACTCGTGCTCGTTTTTGCTGGTTACCATTCAAAGTCAACGGAGTATTTCACGTATGGGCTCTCCCGTTGTATTCATCGACGGCGATCAAGGCACCACCGGGTTGCTGATCCAGGAACGGCTTCGTCACCGGACCGACATCAGACTGATGACGCTTGATGCCGCGGAGCGCAAAGATTTGCGGCGTCGCGCGGAATTCATCAACGCCTGCGACATCGCGATTCTCTGTTTGCCTGATGCCGCGGCACGCGAGGCCGTGGCCGCGATTGTCAATCCTGCGGTTCGAGTCATCGATGCCAGCTCCGCGCACCGCACGCAGCCGGACTGGGTCTACGGATTCCCGGAGATGGCGCCGGGGCAGGCCGAACGTATTGCCAACGCCCGCCGCGTCACCAACCCCGGTTGTTATCCGACTGGTGCGCTTGGCTTGCTGGGGCCGTTGGTGCAGGCCGGGCTTATCGCGCGCGATTACCCGATCAGCATTCATGCAGTCTCGGGGTACTCCGGTCGGGGACGGGCAGGCGTGGAGGAGTATGAGGGGGCGGGAGCCGTCAACGCGCCGTCATACCAGGTCTATGGCCTGAAACTCGCGCACAAACACGCGCCGGAAATCCAGAAGCACGCGGGGCTAGCGCAGCGTCCCATTTTCGTCCCGGCATACGGAGCGTTCCGTCAGGGCATCGTGCTGACGGTGCCCCTGGCGGTGCGGTTGCTGGCGCCCGGCGTGGACGGCGCCGCGCTACACACCGCCCTCGCTCGCCACTATGCTGAGGCGGGTCACGTGCGGGTCTTGCCGCTGCATGAATCGAACGCCGTGGAACACCTGGATCCGCAAGTGCTGAACGGTACGAACGACATGCAATTAAGCGTGTTTCATAACGTGGACGACGGACAAGTCCTGCTGGCAGCCGTTTTCGACAACCTTGGCAAAGGCGCGTCTGGCGCTGCGGTTCAGAACCTGGACCTGATGCTTGCGTCGCAGTAGTTGTCGCGGGCTTGAGATGGCGTTCGGCCACCAACGGATCTGCCAACGACGGTTGGCGCATCGGTTTGTGGCCGTCGAACGATTCGTTCCGGCCGGTATGGGTTATCGGTCCGCAGGCTGTGTCCGACCCTTCTCGATCATCCCCTCAATTCGAGTTGAGAGAGCGAAATGGGTCTATGAGCGGTCATCCGGCCCCGTATCCTGTGTCTTGCCACTCGCACGGCCTGCGCCAACAAGCCATCCCGCTGCCGAAGACTAGTTTTTGCGGAAGCTCTTCCCGCCAGGAATCTCTGTTTCCAATGCGAACAGGATGCCGTTCAGCCCGTGCGGTATCCACACGAGGACGCCCAGAGGATTCCAGAAACACGGGCTGCAAGGATTGCTGCCCACATTGAGTGGGTAGCAATCGTTTGAGGGAGGACCAGGCGAGAAGGACAGCGAGACGACCTGGAACTCCCAAGCTGGGGCGGGGTTGCTCCCTCATTGCGAGCTCGGCAGGCCGTCTCAGAAACTGCCCCACCTTCGCCTTTGCTTCCCTGAGTGCTTCCAATCGAAGCGATGCAATCAGCCTAGCTATTAGAGGCCGAGATCCGACAAGCCGGGATGATCATCCGGACGGCGGCCGAGCGGCCAATGGAATTTCCGCTCTTCTTCCTTGATTGGCAAATCATTAATGCAAGCGTAGCGATTCACCATCAGACCGTCCTCGCGGAACTCCCAGTTCTCATTGCCATAGGACCGGAACCAGTTGCCGGAGTCGTCACGCCATTCGTAGGCGTAACGCACGGCAATCCTGTTACCCGTGAACGCCCACAGTTCCTTGATGAGACGGTACTCCAACTCCTTCGACCATTTACGCTCAAGAAACCCTCGGGCTTCGTCGCGGCCGTTTGCGAATTCAGCACGGTTGCGCCAGCGAGTATCCAGGCTGTACGCGAGGGACACTTTGGCAGCGTCGCGGGTGTTCCAGCCATCTTCGGCCAGGCGCACTTTCTCGATGGCGGATTCGCGTGTGAAAGGAGGAAGCGGCGGACGGAGTTCAGTGTTAGTGGACATGGTATTACCTCAGTGGTTGGCGGATGAAGACCCGATACCGGGCCGAAGGGCGGATAAGAGCAGTGCTGCGTGTTCTTGAACGATTAGTCTGGCGATTAGCCCGTGTGCATGGCGGACTTCGCTCGGTTACGCCGCGAAGATGATGTAACCGCCCGAGTGCGTCATGATGTGCGCCCAACGCACGGCCGCGTACAGGCTCTCGGCGCAAGCAAAGTCGCTGCCGTCAATCGCGACGACCCACTGGTCTTCTTTGAGGCGAAGCGCGAGCCGTTGGTTGTCGACCAGATCGCTGTACCAGCGCCACGTGGCCAGGTTCGACCTATCCGCCTGCAGAGCTTGATGAAGGGCAGCGACTTGGCAATCTGAGTGGCGCATGACCGTCTCCTCGAAGTACCGATCTTTCAATGATGTAGACAGGTCTGTATATATATTGATGTAGACAGATCTGTCTGTCAAGGAATTTCCGCGCGTCACTACACCGCGTCACGGCACCTTTGCAGAGACAGGTCTGTCTGCGATACTGGAGGCATCGATTGGGTAAAAAAGGGGGCCGAAATGTCACAACCTTCCGCACGCGACCGGATATTGGAAACTGCGGCGTGCCTGTTCTATCAGGACGGGTTCCGTGCCACAGGCATCGACAAGATCATTGCCGAGTCAGGCGTCGCAAAAATGTCGCTTTACCGCCATTTCGCCTCCAAGAACGAACTTATTGCGGCGTTTCTGGACCGTCGTCATGAGTTCTGGATGCGCTGGTTTGTCGAAGAGGTGGAGGCTCGTTTTGCTCAGCGTGCCGGGTTGTCCGTCATCGCAGAAGCCTTGGGCGAATGGTTCGCGCAGGAAGACTTCCGTGGTTGCGCGTTTATCAATGTGGTCGCCGAAGCCGGATCGACGGGAGACCCTGGGCACCTTCAGCAGGCCGTATCCCATAAGCACTCGTTGGAGCAGTACATCTCTGAACTCGCTGGCCGCCTCGGGCTGCAGTCACCTGCTACCGTCGCCGCAGATGTGATGATCTGCGTAGAAGGCATGATTGTGCGCTACCAGATGACACATGATTCCACGGTGATTGATTCGGGCAAGCGCGTACTGGCGAGAATCGAGGACGGCGCCTCAACAAGGCGCAGGTCCAAAGCTGCCTGACGGGGTCATTTTTGCGTGGACATCAACACACTGGAACAGTAGCGCGAACTCTCGCTCCACCTCATCGGTTAGCGCACACCAGTCATAGCTGGACTGCTGCCAGTGATGCGGCAACAACGCGGTGATCTGACGGATTTTTTCGTACCACTGGTGTCTAGAGATTCACGGCCCGAAATAGCCGAGCAGATCAGAGGAACCATTATCTCTAGATTTCTTTGGTACGAAATTTCCCGGGCAGGTCACAGAGCACGTCAATAACCTCCCACGCGTTCGATGCCAGCGAGTAAACGGATACTCGGTCTCCGCTATCGAAGAAAAGGCGAATGGCCGTAGTGAGTTGCCTTCGAGCGGCGGCAATCTTCGTTAAGTACATGCCATCTATTCCTGCGCGTGCAGCTTGTGGAAAAGCTCGGCCATCGCCTGCCTGTACATCTCGGAGTCCTTTTCGGCGTCGTCGGGATGGGCGTGCTGCACCATATAGCCCGCCATCATGTGCGTAATTGCGTTCGCCTCGGTCCTGACCCACTCTGCGAGTTCGACGACGGGCGCATAGTCGGCCGCATTATTAGTCTCGGGCCACGGCCAGCCGTGATGCATAAACCATCGGTGCATCAATTCGTTCCGACGCTCTATCAGGGTATTTAGCCGATCCTCCAGATCCGTGGCAATCTGGCCTCTATCGGAGAGCGCCTTGACCACGTTCGAGGATGCAGTTTTGTATTTTTTCTCATCGATCATGCCGCCGGACGCCTCGCGATAAACCTCGTCCGTGATCATCTTGAAGCCTTCGTGGATCGACACGAAAGTCACTTCGAACATCTGCATCGCGATTACCGCGCGTCCGATCGCCGCGTAGGCCTGCTCCATTTTCCGCTCTCCCGGTGGTGAACCAGCGCAGGAATTGTACAGGCGAGCGAATTCGACCGCGCATTCGCGGATAGCCGACGACAAGTGGATCGAATGACCGAAACGCGTCGAGTTTCAGCCGTACGTCTTCGTTAAACGAGCGTCGCTTCATGGCCGATACCTGCCCGATGGCAACGGCGGATGTTGGCGGGACGCCCGATCAACGAGATGTTAAGTCGGGAAGACCTCCATCTTCCCTCGGGCAAGTCCACACTGGATTGTCGCTAAGTCGGGTATTCCAAAATCCGCAAAAATCGGTAGTCTGTGAGGCTTCGGCGAATCATGGATCCTCGCTGCACGAAAGCAATCATCCGGATCTCTCCATGACTGAACCTCGTTTCACATTCCTTGACCAGCACGAATGGGAAAACTGGTTGACTCAGAACGGCGGTACGTCGACCGGGATATGGCTACGCCTTGCCAAGAGGGGTACCGGGCTGCAGACATTGACGTATGAGCAGGCGCTGGAAAGTGCCCTTTGTCATGGCTGGATCGACGGTCAAAAGCAGACGGAAAGTGATGAATACTGGTTGCAACGCTTCACGCGACGCTCCGCAAAAAGTATCTGGTCCCGGCTCAACAAAGAGCGGGCTGAAACGCTGATCGCCGCAGGCAGAATGCTGCCTTCTGGCATGCGGGAAATCGAGAAAGCCAAAGCGGACGGCCGCTGGGAGGCTGCCTATACCTCGCCCAGTAACTCGGTCGTGCCGGACGACCTGCAGGTCGCACTGGATGCCAATCCCAAGGCCAGCGAGTTCTTTGCAACGCTGAGCGGCCGAAACCGCTACGCGATCCTGTTTCGGATACAGAACGCCAAAACGCCCGCGACGCGGGGGCGCAGGATCGAGGCGTTCATCGGCATGCTGAATCGCGGTGAAACCATTCATCCCTAAGCCGGGCAATTCAACATTCAAAGCAAGTCGCCGGACGATGCCGCGCGCAGGGTGGGCGACCCGCTGCGCGCGCCTTGTGCTGTGCGTCGAGGCCCCGACGCTGCCATTTGGTCGTGCGGAGATGGGGCGAAGCGTTACGCTCCGCAACCACGCGCGAGCGAGCAGATCAGGTCGAGACCGTCTCCAGTTGAATGCCCTTCGTTTCAACGCCGAAGAACCAAACACATGCGGCGGCAATGCCGAAACAAACCGCCCCGAACAGAAATACGGCGTCGCTCGTTGACCACGTGACGATCGCTCCCACGAGGGTCGGGCCCAACAACGCGCCAATTCGACCGCAGAACGAGGCGTATCCACACCCCGTGGCGCGCGCCCGCGAAGGAAACAATTCCGGTGTATAGGCATAGAGGACCGCCCACATACCAAATGCGAAGAATTGCATGCTCGCCCCTGCCACATAACTCGACCACTGGTCGGCCCCGGCCTGCAACACCTGGCCGAAAACATAGGTGGCGAGCGCGCCGCCAACGAGGGTGCCGACGCACGTCAACTTTCGCCCTAGACGTTCTACCGACCACGCCGCGACGAGGAAGCCGGGAATGCCGCCGAGCGAGATACAGACCGTGAACAGAACGGACTGCGTGACGGCGACCCCGCTCGCCTGCTGCAGCGCGCCAAGCCATGTATTCAAACCGTAGAATCCGAGAAGCGCGAAGAACCAGAGCGTACCGACGACCAGCGCGCGAACGCGGTAGTTCGCCGACCAGATGACTCGCATGCCGCGTTCTTCGAGCAGACTCAACGAGGCGATCGGTGGAACGTGGGGCAGGACATTCAGGTGAAGTCGGCGCATGACCGACTGCTCCACGCGCGCCACAACCGCATCAGCTTCGGCATACCGTCCCTGCGATTCGAGCCAACGAGGTGACTCCGGTACATAGCGGCGAATGACAAACAGGAACAGCGCGGGCACGGCCTCCAGGGCGAACAAGACGCGCCAACCGTGGTGCGCCAGCACGTAGTAGGAAAGCAGTCCGGCGCTGATGAAAGCGATAGGCCAATTACCGTCCATCAACGCCAGATACTTACCTCGCTTGTCGGTGGGAATGAACTCCGACAGCAAGGTTTGCGCGAGCGGTAACTCCATTCCCATGCCGATCCCGAGCAGTAACCGGTACGCACTCAACTCGACCGGTCCCGATGCGACGGCACAGAGCACGCTGCCCAATCCCCAGACCACCATACTGATCTGAAACACCGGCTTTCGTCCGAAGCGGTCGGCAGCAATGCCCGAGCAGATTGCGCCGATCGCCATGCCGACGAAGCTCGAACTTCCGATCATCCCGGCCTGCACATTGGTAAGTGCGAAGTCGGCCTTGATCGATCCGAGCACGAACGTCATGGTGGCCAGATCGATATTGTCGAAGAAGAATGCCAGCGCTATGACGAGAAACAACCAACGGTGATACCCGCAGATGGGCAGCCGCTCCAGGCGTTGGGCCGCCGTTACACGACCGACTTCAATCGATTGCATTTTCATTCAACCTCCTCCGTTTTGACCGATCTCGTGGAATGTGTCAGTACCGGAGATCGGTACTGACATCCATCAATGTGGGCCGCCAAAACTAGTGAGGCGCGCGGGAAAATGTCGCATGCAATCGGAGTTACGCCAAGATGATGCTGCGGGATCACGCGGCACGCTTGCAACGCAAGCGACGGCGCGCGTCTCCACACTGCCCAACGCGATTATTTCGTGCGACTGAAGCGATGAGGATCGAACGCTCCTTCCGGGAGGCCCGACACGCACGCCCCTCGCTCGAATGGATAGCGAAGATAAGGTGCTTGAGGCTGGCCCGGCGGCGAATACTGGCCGTCTGCGAGAATGCGCTTCTTCGCGCTGAGGTTCTCGATCTGACATCGAATGGCCACGATCTGATTCGCGGCCCCCGGTTCGATGGCGGTGTAGTCGTTTTCCGGGCGAAACTTGCCCAATGCCTGGTTCTGATGTGCAATCACGTCCTGTGTTTCCATGCGGGTGAAAGCTTTGCATCGCGCGATGACGCTGTAGTACTCAAGACTGGTGTTCTGCCCTTTGGGCGCTTTGAGCAATGCGACGGGGCGATCGATCACGATAACAATGTGCGGATCTTCCTGGATCAGTTTGGAAAATTTTCCGAATCGCGAGCAGTGAATCAGGAAGGCGTCGCCTGTAAACGTAAAGCTTTGTGGCACCACGTAGGGAAACGGCTTGTCGTTCACGGCCACGCGACAGATCAGCTCGTCGCGCAAAAACGCTTCGATGGCAGGCCAATCGGTCCACGTCAGATCCGTTCGGCGCATTGTGTTATCAAGATACTCAGGCGTCATGATCCATGTCTCCTGTTGAAATGATGAGTTGTTGTTCTCGCCCGGGCCCTACCCCGATGCCCGCGACGCGACACGCCGTTGCCTCCTGGACCGCCAGGACAAATTTTTGCAATGACAACGGAAGCAAAGAGAAGGCAAGCGGGGTATCCGGGAGGGCGTCGAAGGCGGGGAAGTGGCGGATTGTCGGAATCCACCGACCCTCCCGTGCCTCGTCGACCAGGACGGGAATCCGACCGTCGCGTGTCTTTGAGAACAGCGACAGGCAATCGCACTTGTTCAGATACAGTTCGTCCACGCCATGACGCTCGACGACCGCAGCCAGCTCGGCAAGGTCGAGCCGCCCGAGACGGCGCGGCCGTCCGCTGCCGGTGCCGTATTCTCCCGTCAACAGGCGAAGGGCGACGCCGACCGCAAACTCGTCCTCCGACGCCAGCATTTCGTGAGCGTCGAAACGGTCTTGTTCCTCACGCCAACCAATACCGCGCAGCTCGGCGTCTGCGCAATAGCGGGCTGACTGGTCTCCTCCGAATTCGGAGCGAAACGGCCCCGCGCCGACGCGCGAAGCAATGGCCTTCGCGACACCGATCGTCTTGCGGTGATATTGACTGGGAAGATCGCCACCGACGAAGGCAAATGCCGGCGCCGTATGACTGGCGGTGACATAAGGCTGTTGTCCGCCGGTGACGTCGAGCATTACGGACTGGGCACCTTCGAACAGAACGCGGGCCCCGCCCTTGACCCTGCGCGTAAGCCATCGCGAGTCCGCGACGACGATTGTGCTCTGTAGGTCTTGCCATGCCGCGCGCATGCCTGTGATTGCGACGGCTGTCGCGGCTAAGGCTTCCGACGAGTTGTCGTGTAAAGCCGCGTAACGCGCCATCTGCTCGAACGCGCCCGCTTCGTCGGCGACCAGATCGCGAATCTGTACCACGGTGCGTATGCCGCGCTGCCAACGGAGCGACAAGTCTGCATAGCATGGACCAATGCCGTTGCCGGTCGTGCCAATGCCAGCCCCGTGTCCGGCATCGAGATCGAGATGCACGGGCTGAATGACCGTGCAGTGTTCACTCAAGTACAGCCGCGTTGCCAACTGACAGCCGGCGTTTCGGAGCGTGGTGATTTCGTCGGAAAGTTTCGTTAGATTGACGACGCATCCGGAGCCGATGTAGAGCAGCTTTCCCGAATGAAATACGCCTGAAGGCACCTGGGCGAGTCGAGCGCTTGCGCGTGGAGTCTGCACCGTGTGGCCTGCGTTCGCACCACCATTGAAGCGGGCGACGATGTCGTAATCGGCCGCAAGCATGTCGACGATCTTGGCTTTTCCCTCATCGCCGTATTGGAGGCCGACAAGAACATCGGCATACCCCGAGCCGGCGCTCATGAGGCGAGGGCGAACGTGGCTTCCACCTCGACGGGCGCATTGAACGGCAGACTTGCCACGCCGATGGCGATACGGGCATGCGCTCCCGCCTCGCCGAAGAGCTGCGTCAGTAGTTCTGATGCCGCGTTCACGATAAACGGCGCGTCGGCAAATCCTTCGGATGTCGCGACGAATCCGCCTACCCGCAACACGCTCTCGACGCGATCGAGGCGTCCGTCGGTGGCAACGTGGGCCCAACCAAGAAGATTCATCACGCAAAGCCTCGCCGCACTTCGTGCGTCATCGGTCGAAACGTTGGATGGCACTTTGCCCACCCAAACGGGCACGCCATTTCGCACCGGCAATTGCCCAGAGACGATGAGCGTGTTGCCATGCAATTTGAAGGGCTTGAAAGGGGCCGGTGCCACCGTAAGGCTCGGCAATGCCAGCCCCGCTGCGGTGATGCGGTCGTAGATGTTCATGAGATCTCCAGAATGGCGCCGCGGCTGCGGCTGCCTGTCAATTCTGGATGATCCGGCAGGTGGGGAATGTAGCGGCGACGCAGACGTATATCGCGATTGCGCCAATCGACATCAGGCGACTCAGGGCTTGAAAAATTCCGTCGGCGTGCAACCGAGCGCCTTGCGGAACATCGCGCTGAAAGCGCTTGTACTGTCATAGCCGAGCGACGAGGCAATGTCCGTCACGGAATGTTGCGCGCTCAGCATCTGCACGGCCACGAGCAATCGGGCTTGTTGCCGCCAGCGCGTAAAGGTCATGCCGGTCTGTTCCGGAAACAGCCGGATGATGGTGCGCTCGCTGGCGCCCACGACTCTGCTCCACGCCGCGACGGATGTCTCTTCCGAGGGATTCGAAAGAATCCACCGGCAAATGCGGGCGATGCGCTCGTCCGACGGCATGGGAAGGTGCAGCGGCTCGGTGCTCAGCGGTCGAATCTCATGAAACAGCAGATCTACGACGGCCGCATCCCGGCTATTGGGCGCATAGTCGACAGGCATCCGGGTGACGGCGTCGATGAGTTCGCGCAGCAGCGGCGACACCGACACCACGCAGCAATCGCTTGAGCGAAGCGGGGCGCGGTCGGCATCGAAATAAAGCGTGCGCATTTCGATGGCGCCGACCGCCTGCATGCAATGCCTGACGCTCGGCGGTACCCAGACAGCGCGCAGCGACGGCACGACCCAGTTGCCTTTCGCGGTGGTGACGACAATGGCACCCGTGCTTGCATAGATCAGCTGTCCACGGATGTGTTCGTGATAATCGATGAAGAAGCGATCCGGCAGGTCGCGAGCCATGCCACCCACCGGCCGCGCGATCCGCTGGTAATCGTCTCGATCCTCACTTTTTCCGAACATGGCGTAACCTCGTCATAGCTTGACACTTGTCCGCGCGCCGCGGCGTCGTGTGTCTCTTAGATTCGGAATTTGCGCCGTAACGATGCGGCGCGAGATCGACTTCCATTCCGATAAGTGAGGCTAGCATGCCGGTTTACCGTTCATTTGATCAAGAGGCGTTGGATCGTCAGTACAACGTTCGCGCGGGCATTCCCGATCATCTCGAAATTTTTTCTCGTTGGGCCCGCACTGGCGAAGCCTTCCGTCGCGCCAAGACGTTCAGGGGGGATGTCGCGTACGGCAGCGAGGCGAAGCAGACCTACGACCTGTTTCCCGCGCCGGGGCAAGGCCGGCCAACGCTCGTGTTTATTCATGGCGGCTACTGGCAATCGCTGGATAAATCCGATTTCAGCGCGCTGGCCGGTCTATATCAGGCCAACGACATCAACTTTGTGGTCGTGAACTATCGCTTGGCGCCGGAGGTACGGATGGCGGAAATCGTCGACGACAATCGCCAGGCAGTGCTGCACCTGTACCGAAATGCCGCGAGCCTCGGCATCGATCGCGACGCAATTTATGTTTGCGGCAGCTCGGCGGGCGGTCATTTGACGGCTGCATTGGCAGGCACTGACTGGGCGTCGTTCGATGCCCCCCCCAATTTGATCAAGGGGGCGTGTGCGATCAGCGGTCTTTACGACCTTGAGCCGATACGCCTGTGCTATCTGAACAAGGCGATTCAGCTCGATGAAGATGACGTGGTCGCCTTTAGCCCGATCCATCATCTCCCTAAAGTACCGCTGGCGTACATTCTCAGTGTGGGCGGAGACGAGTCGGATGAATTTCATCGACTTCAGGCACAGTACCAAACGATACTGAACGACCACGGTCTGGACGTACGGATCGTGCGCCAGCGTGACGGCCATCATTTCGATGCCGTTGACCGAGTGGGCGAAGCGGGGAGCGATCTTTCGAGCGCGATTCTCACCATGATCAACGCCCGATAATTGCCTGTGGCATTGCGTGTCCGGCCATGCGTCGCGATCCTTCGTGATCGACGGACTGTGGTCGGTTACCGCCGCTGGCGAATGGTCGCTCCTGGCACCCTATTGCGCCGGGCGCGATTGTCACCGGTTGCCTTAAGCGGACCCATCGGCCCGCCGACGTGTTAAAATCCTTGACTGATCAAACATTGATCCGTCAAAAAATGGCTCCCAGTCCCAATACCCCGCATTCGGCGGGGCAGGTATTGCCGTTCCGGCAATCGATCGTGGCGATGCTCGGCCTGTGTTTCTGTACGATGATGGTGGCGCTTGACCAGACAGTGGTCGGTACCGCGCTGCCGACCATCGTCTCTGAACTCAAGGGTTTCGAGTACTACGCCTGGGTCGCAACCTCGTATCTCCTCACCTCCGTCATCACCGTGCCGATCTTCGGACGTCTCGGCGACTTCTACGGACGCAAGCCCTTCGTCGTTGCGGCCATCATCATCTTCACCGCCGCATCGGTCCTGTGCGGCGCCTCGAACAGCATGTTGTTCCTCGTCATTGCGCGCGCTCTGCAAGGTATCGGCGGCGGCATGCTCGTCGGCACCGCATTCGCCTGCATCCCCGAGCTGTTCCCCGATCCCCACGTGCGTCTGCGCTGGCAGGTCATGCTCAGCTCCGCCTTCGGGATCGCCAATGCCATCGGGCCCTCGCTCGGCGGTTTCCTCACCGAAGCCTATGGCTGGCGATCGGTTTTCTACGTCAACCTCCCCGTGGGTCTGCTCGGTCTGTGGTTTGTCGGCCGTCACCTGCCGCATATGCGCGCCGGCGGGCACGGCAAGGCGAGCCTCGACTGGCTCGGCGCCGTCCTGATCACCGCCACGCTCGGTAGCCTGCAAATGCTCGTCGAATGGCTGCCCGCCGATGGCCTCTCGCGCGGCGTGCTCATGTTGCTCGTCGTGTTGGCGATCTCGTCGTATGCGCTTTACCAGTGGGAGCGGCGCACGTCGCATCCGATCGTGCCGTTCGAAATGTTCCGCGACAAGAAACTTGCGCCGCTCTTCGTGCTGTCAGCCTTCGCCGGCTTCACCATGTTCGGGGTGCTGTTCTACGCGCCATTGCTGCTCCAGGGCGGCTTCGGCCTCTCGCCGAGGGAAACGGGTCTGCTGATCACGCCGATGGTCGTGTGCATCACCGTCGGCAGCATCGTGAACGGCCGGCTCATCACGCGCCTGCCAAATCCGAACGTGATGCTCTACGGCGGCTTCTTTCTGCTCGCGCTCGCGTGCGCCGGCGTGATCACCACGCATCGCGGCACGCCGCATGCCCTGATCGCCACCTACATGCTGTTCGCCGGACTGGGCCTCGGTTTCGTCATGCCGAACCTCACCGTCTTCGCCCAGGAAGTTGCCGGGCCCGCGCACTTGGGCATCGCCACCGCGCTCATGCAATCGCTGCGCATGATCGGCGGGATGCTCGGCACGGCCATCGTCGGTACGCTCGTGAACCACAGCTACACCGGCCGCGTGACGGATGCCCTCGCCGCCAACGGCGGTACGCATTGGGTGCCGCAACTTGCCGATCCGCAGATCCTCGTCAATGCGCAATCGCAAAGCGATTTCCTGAGCGCGCTCGCACCCCTGGGGCAGAATGGCGCGCTCTTCATCGAATCGGCTCGCACGTCGCTCGTTGCCGCCATCCACAACGGGCAAATGATGTCGCTCGCGGCAGCGCTCGCCGGTCTGTGGTTCGTCAAGCGCGTGCCGCTCATTCGTCTGACGCGCGGCGCCAAGCCGCAGCCGCCCGTCGGGGAGTGACGCGATGCCCACACCGCAAAGACGCAACGTTATCCAGCAACTCGGCCAGACCTATCGGGCGATGATGCTTGCCTTCGACGCTCAGGTCGGACACCCGCTGCCGCGCTGGCGAATCATTCTCGCGCTGGCCGAGCGGGGTACCTGTTCTCAGAAGTTTCTCGCGGAACATTGTCGTCTCGATCCGGCGTCGCTCACGCGTCAGTTGAAGGCGATGGAAGCGCTCGGCTGGATCTCGCGCGCGACCGATCCGCACGACAACCGTCTTACGAACGTCACGCTTACCGTCGCCGGCATGGCCGTGTACGACGAGGCGACGCCACGCCGTCAGGCCTTCTTCGACGACGCGCTCGAAGGCATGACGCCCGCCGAGATCGCAACGCTGGAAAGCGCGCTCGGCCATCTGGAAGCGCAGTTCAAGTCGGTGGCGTCGCGAGCGAAAGCGACCGATACGGACGCGAAGTCAAGTGGCGACGCGACGCGACCCGCGCACGTCGAGACACCGACGTCGGCGTTAGCCACGTCACCCGGCAAACGCGCGTCGCGCAGTCGAGCGTAAGCGCCTCGTCGCGACGCGCCGTTGCTCACATCGCGACCGTATTTGACGTAAAAAAGCCGCCCATCGTGAGCTGCATCCCAACGGTTGGATTCGCGTCCAACCTCGCGGGGCAGTTCACATCGGGCGGCTTTGTCGTTGTAGCGCGCTACAGCGGCTGGAGCGATACGCGTTACGTTGTCGATGCGCGATCAGAAGAACGTCTGCACGATGTCGACGACGTTGTAATCGCTGTCGATCACCGGCAAATGACGCCATTTGTCGAACGTGAGGCACGGATGCGAGATGTCGAACGCGATCATGTCGCCCACGCGGATGTTGTCGCCCGGGGCGATGCGCAGATACGCGTGCTGATCCATCATGCCCGTGACTTCCCAGTGCGCCGGCGTCGCCGTCGGCGTCTTGCTCTCGCCCGGACGGAACTGCAGCGCCGGTTCCGGCATGCCGGCATCGAACGCCGCGTCGCGCTTGCCGAGCGCGATGATCGCGCGCTCCGGCTCGGGAATCGACTGCACATACGCCCAGAGTTGCAGCGCCGGTTGCAGTTGCGAGCGCATCTGCTTCGCGATCGGATTGCGCGTGGCAATTTGTGCCTGCGCGGCCTTGTAGATGCCGACGTCGTGCGTGAGATAGCAGCCCGGGCGCAACACGACGTCGAGCGGCGCGCCCACGTCCTTGTGCGCGAACTCGTCCGCGACGACGTCGTACCACGCCGAACCTGCACCCGAGAGTACCGCCGGCGTGCGCTCGATACGACCCGCCGCCACCAGTTCGCGCGTGATGCCCACCGCGCGTTGCAGGAACGCCCGAATGTCCGCTTCGGTGCTCAGCACCCCCTCGTAGACTTCTACACCCGCGAGCTTGACCGCGTCGTGATACTGCGCCAGAGCGTCGAGCACGGCCTGCTGCTGCGCGGCGTCGCGCACCCCGGTACGGCCGCCGGTCACGCCCAGTTCGATGAGCACCTGGATCGACTGACCGCGCGCACGGAAGAACTTGCCCAGATGCTCCACCGCGGCGGCGGAGTCCACCAGACAGAAGAATTCGAAATCGGGATCCGTCAGCAAATCGGCGATCAGCGCCATGTTGCGCTTGCCGACGAGCTGGTTCGCCATGAGCACGCGTCGCACACCGTGGTGATACGCGGCGTGGGTCTGCTGCGCCGTGGCGAGCGTGATGCCCCACGCGCCCCCCTCGAGTTGGCGGCGGAACAGCTTGGGCGCCATCGTCGTCTTGCCGTGCGGGGCGAGTTTCACGTCGTACTCATGCACGAAGCGCTGCATCCACGCGAGGTTGTGACGGATCTTTTCCTCGTAGAGCACCGCCGTCGGCAGGCTCAGATCTTCGTCCAGCAGATTCCATCCCAATCCGGCCGTCGCGGACGGGGCGAGCGGGACTTCCATCGCCCCCAGACCCTTGTTGAGGGTATCGATCATGCCGTGCTGATAGTTTGTATCATTCATTGGGAATCATCTCCGTGACGATGCGGATAGGGCCGCTGGATGCCTCCTATAATAGCTTTTAATTCCCTGTGTTTGACAATTTTGTTATAAAGTACCAAAAAAGTTGCCAAACCTATCAGCAAGGCACCCCGGCACGGCGTCGTGGGGGCCACATGGACCCGAGAGATGCCCGAAACCTTCGATATCGTGACGCGCGTTGCCGAGCGCACCGACGCGCTGAGCCAGGCGGAACGCAAGGTCGCGCAGGTGGTGCTGGACGATGTCGCCGGCGCGGCAGCGGTGTCGATCAACGTGCTGGCCGAGCGCGCGGGCGTGAGCGAGGCGAGCGTGACGCGTTTCGCCAAGGCGATGGGCTGCCGCGACGTGCGCGATCTCAAGCTGCGTCTGGCGCAAGCCGCCGTCGTCGGACAGCGCTTTTTCGGCGCGAACGCGGCGAGCGGGCCGGACGGCTCGACGGAAACCATCGACCGCATTGCCGACGATATCCAGACGACGTTGCAGTTGCATCGCAGCCTCATCAAGCCGGACACCGCGCGTCGCGCGGCGGCCCGGTTGCTGTCGGCGCGCATGGTGTACGCGTTCGGAATGGGGGGCGGCTCGTCGCTGATGGCCGATGAAGCGCGTTACCGGCTTGTCCGGCTCGGACGCCCGGTCGCGACCTATCAGGACGCCGTGCTCGCCCGCATGGTTGCCAGCACGCTCGGGCGCGACGACGTGGTGCTCGCCTTCTCGGTGAGCGGCCACACGCCGGAGCTGGTCTCGGCCTGCGAGATCGCCCGCGAGTACGGCGCGCAGGTGGTGGCGGTCACGGCGACCGGCTCGCCGCTCGCGGCGCTGGCCGACGAGGTGCTGCCGATCCGTGCACTGGAAACGGATTTCATTTTTAAGCCGTCGTCGTCGCGTTACGCGATGCTGCTGGCGATGGACGTGCTGGCCACGGAACTGGCGTTGCTCGCCAAGCCGCAGAGCCAGGCGCTGTTGCGGCGGATCAAGTACGTGCTCGATACGCATCGGGGCGGCGGCGATCGCCAGCCCCTCGGAGACTGACATGACTGACTGCCTCGCGAACCGAACGGTCGACACCCTTATCACCAACGTGCGTCTGGCGGACGGCTCCGGCGCGCCCATGACCAACGAGCGCTTCGACGTCGCGCTGCGCGACGGCCGTATCCATACGATCGCCCCGGCCGGTGCGCTCGCCGGCTGGCACGCCGCGCAACAGATTCGCGGCGACGGCCAGGTGTTGAGCCCGGGCTTCATCGACGTACATACGCACGACGACACGAACGTCGTGCGCACGCCCGACATGACGCCGAAGCTCTCGCAGGGCGTGACGACGGTCGTCGTCGGCAACTGCGGCATCAGCGCGGCGCCGGTCACGCTCAGGGGCGATCCGCCCGATCCGATGAACCTGCTGGGCGACGCCGACGCATTCCAGTATCCGACCTTCGCCGCCTACGTTACCGCGCTCGAAGCCGCGCAGCCCGCGATCAACGTGGCGGCGCTCATCGGTCACACCGCGCTGCGCAGCAACCATATGGATCGCCTCGACCGGCCCGCGACCGAGGCCGAAATCGAAGGCATGCGCGCCCAATTGCGCGAAGCACTCGAGCATGGCGCATTGGGGTTGTCGACGGGGCTGGCCTACGCGAACGCGAATGCCGCGCCGACGGAGGAAGTGCTCGCGCTCGCCGAGCCGCTCGCCGCGGCGGGCGGTCTCTATGCGACGCACCTGCGCACGGAGTTCGCCGAGATTCTCGAAGCGCTTGATGAAGCCTTCCGCATCGGCCGTCATGCCCGCGTGCCGGTCGTCGTCTCGCACCTGAAGTGCGCGGGCGTCGACAACTGGGGACGCAGCAAGGAGATTCTCGACGCGCTCGACCAGGCGCAGCGCTTCCAGCCGGTCGGCTGCGACTGCTATCCGTACACGGCCAGTTCGTCGACGCTCGACCTCAAACAGGTGACGGACGACTTCGACATTCTGGTGACGTGGTCGCAACCGTACCCGGAGCAGGGCGGCAAGCTGCTCGCGACGATCGCGGTCGAGTGGGGCGTCGACCTGATGGAGGCCGCGAAGCGTCTGCAACCGGCGGGCGCGGTGTATCACTGCATGGAGGAAGACGACGTGCGGCGCATTCTGCGGCACCCGGCAACGGTCGTCGGCTCCGACGGGCTGCCGAACGATCCGTTGCCGCATCCGCGTCTGTGGGGCGCCTTCCCGCGTGTGCTCGGTCGCTACAGCCGCGAGCAGCAACTGTTCCCACTGGCCGAGGCCGTTCACAAGATGACGGGGCTCTCCGCCGAGCGCTTCGGTCTGACGGACCGGGGGCTGGTACGCGAGGGGTATTGGGCCGACCTGGTGCTGTTCGATCCGGCCACCGTGGCCGATGCCGCGACCTTCACCGATCCCATGCAGCCTGCGTACGGTATTGCGGCGGTGTGGGTCAACGGCGTGCTGGCTTGGCAGGATCGCGCGCCTACGCAGAATGCGCGCGCAGGCCGCTTCGTGCGTCGCGGCACACCGCAGCCGGTGCTTTGAATGAGTGGAAATGAAACCGTTTAGTCGAAAGGAGCAATGATGAGCATCAAACGATATGGCGTGGAAGGCGGGCAGGGCACAGGCGGGCAGCGCATGCCGTTCGCACGCGCGACCGAAGCTGACGGCTTTCTGTTCGTCTCGGGTCAGACCCCGATGAAAGATGGCGAAGTGATCGACGGGGGCATCGTTGCCCAGTCGCATCAGGCCATCCGGAACATGCTGGCGATTCTCACCGAAGCCGGTTACGGACCCGAGCATGTAATGCGCATTGGCGTGTGGCTCGACGACCCGCGCGACTTCGCGTCGTTCAACAAGGTGTTCAAGGAGTACTTCGGCGATCATCCGCCCGCGCGCGCCTGCGTGGTGTCGAGCATGGTGATCGACTGCAAGGTGGAAGTGGACTGCGTGGCATACAAGAAGCCAGCCGCATAAAGCCCGAAGGGCAGAGGGATCGAAGGCCCGCGGCATGCGGGCTGTGCATTGACGAACACTTCAGTACCCGTTTCACAAAGTTTGCGGTTTGGCTTCGATGGCGGGTGTCGTCGCGAGCGCGCAGTCTTCAATCTCCTAACCCAAGAGGAGGTGGACTGTGACACTAGGATCAATTTCCGGGATCGCGCCGACGATGCAAGCACCGCAGACGGACGTCGAGGCCGTCGATGAGCAACGCGTCACGATCGATTTTCCGGCGTCGCCCGATGACGTCCGTTTGCGCTCTCAAAGCACTAGCTCGTGCCGCCTCAGCATGGCGGGGTGTACCAGCGGGATGTCGGGGCTGGTAACGCTGGTACTGGGATTGGCGGGACTCGCGACCGCGGCCTACGTCTGCGTTGAGACCGATAAGCAGGCCGGTAGCGCCGTTGCCAATAGCGAGATTCAACGGCTGGGATATGGCTTCGGTGGGAGTGTGGCCGTCCTGGGGGGCATGCTCGTGACGTATGGCGTCGGTCAGCTCTGCTATGCCGCGGCGAAGCGTCGTGAAGCTCAGGAAGAGGCGTTGGAGCTTAGCCAGCAGGCGCGATTCGAATCGACGATGGGAGAACTCCGTCCGTGAGCACGTTTGAGATTCCCCAGGGCAAGCGGCCATCGTCGCAGCATATCGCCAAGGAGATCGACGTGGCGCTGGCGGTGGTGCGCGACGCACAAAAGCAGCAGGCGGCGATGGGCATGCCGAGTCCCGGCGCGTGGGACGCGATGCAGTGCGATGCCGCGTATCGCTGCGGCTATGGTGCTTACGAGCGTGGCGACTACGCGCAGGCGATCGAGTGCTTCGCGCCGCTGTTGTCGGCGTGTCCGCTCCAGGCCGACTACGCGGTGGCGCTGGCGCTCTCGGTGCAACGGCTCGGTGAACCCAAGGCGGCGCTGTCGCTGTTCATGGCGGCGGCGTTGCTGGACGAGGCGTCGCCCGGCCCGATGTATCGCGTTGGCGAGTGCCTGATCGAGTTGCGCCAATTCGACGCGGCCTATCGCGCCATGAAGGAAACGCTGCACCGCTGCGCCGGTCGACCCCAGTATGCCAACGTGGGCAACGCGGCCCGCCGGATGATGGCCCGCGTCAGCTTCATGCGCTGACTCCCCTCTAGATGTGCGTGGATTGGCGACGGGTCTCATCAACCCGTCGCTTTTTTTCGCCCTCGGCTTATTGGCGAGCCGTGCGGGCGTTGTCCGGCATCGGCAACGTGAAGTTGGTGCGGAACGGGTTGATATCGAGTCCGCCACGCCGCGTGTAGCGCGCGTAGACGGCCAACTGGGTCGGTTGGCACTGGCGCAGGATGTCCATGAAGATCCCTTCCACGCATTGCTCATGAAAGCCAGTGTGGCGCCGGTACGAAATCACGTACTTGAGCAGCCCTTCCTGGTCGATGGGCGGGCCAACGTAGCGAATCTGCAGACTGCCCCAGTCGGGTTGTCCTGTCACCGGGCAGTTGGACTTGAGCAGGTTCGAGACGAGGGTTTCCTCCACAGGCGCTTCGCCCTGTGCGGCCTTGAGCAAGGTCGCATCCGGCGAATAAATATCCGTGTCGATATCGAGCCGGTCGACGAGCAGGCCGTCAAGTTCGTCGAGTTCGAGTTTGGCGAAGCCGCCCGGCTCGACGAGACGCACCTGCACCGCCGCGCCTGCGGCTTCGGACAGATCCTGCTGAATCAGCGCCCGGGCGGCATCGGCATTCGCCAGTTTGGTCTGGGCGAATGAGCCGAGATACAGCTTGAACGATTTCGATTCGATGATGTTCGGCGAGTCGGCCGGCACCATGGCCGTGAGCAACGCGATCTGCGGCTTGCCCTTGTCGTTGAGCCACGAGAGTTCGTAGCCGTTCCAGATGTCGGCGCCAAAGAACGGCAGGACGTCGGGTACGCCGATGGCCGCGCGCGCCGGGGCACGGGCGATCGCGAAGAGCAGGGACGGGTCGTATTGCTCGGTGTAGGCAACTTCCTTGCCGAGCGGAGATTGGTCAGGCGTGGTCATGGTTGGCAATGCCGCTGATAACGTGTCCGGTCGGGCTCACCCGCGCGGCGGACTCGCAGTGGCGTGTCTGATCGTCAAAGAAGAAATCGGGCTCGAATTCGCGCAGGAACGCGCCCTTGTCGAGCCCACCCAGGAACATCGCCTCGTCGATGTCGATTTTCCAGTCCATCAGCGTGCGGATGGCCCGCTCGTGGGCCGGGGCCGAGCGCGCCGTGACCAGCGCCGTGCGGATTTTGACCGGCACTTCGTGGCCCGCCAGGCTTTGCAGGCGATGCAGGGCCTGCAACAGCGGCTTGAACGGACCCGGCGGCAGCGGGGTCGCGGCACGTTCGGTCTCGTGCTGCTGGAACGCGTCGAGGCCGTTGCGCTGGAAGACCCGTTCGGCTTCGTCGGAGAAGAGCACGGCGTCGCCGTCGAAGGCGATGCGGATTTCGTCGGGATGCAGCTCGGCTTTTTTCGCCGAGTCGGGATAGACGCGCGCGGAAGGAAATCCGGCCACCAGCGCACTGCGCACGTCGCGCTCGTTCGCGGAGAGAAACAGGTGCGCGCCCAACGCATTGAGATAACCGAACGGATCGCGCCCGCGCGTGAACACGCCGCGCTCGATCTTGAGGTCGACCTGACGCGCCGAACGAAACACGCGCATGCCGCTCACGGGATCGTTGCGCGAGAGGACGACGACTTCCACGCGGTGGTTGTCGATCTCGTTGCCCTGGTTGAAGGCGAGGAGCTTCTGCACGAGCGGGAAGGCGACGCCGACGCGTGCGGGCACGTCGAGGCGGTCGAGCTGGTACTGCCGGTACGATCGGTCGTCGCCGCCAGCCACCCCGGCCTCGTACACGCGGTTCTCTTCTTCGAAGTCGAACAGCGCGCGCGAGGATATCGCGACAACGAGTTTGTTCTCGAGCGTGATCGGCATGGTGGCAGCGAAACTCCTGTCGTGAGGCGGTGAGCGGCGGCGTCTATCGGGCCGGCTTACGCGAGGAACAGCTTGTAGACCGGGTTGTCGCTCTCGTCCCAGTAAGGATAGCCGAGCGTGGCGAGGAAGTCGCGGAACGCGGCCTTCTCGTTGTCGGGCACCTGGATCCCCACGAGGATATTGCTGTAATCGGCCCCCTGGTTGCGGTAGTGGAACAGGCTGATGTTCCAGTTCGGGCTCATGGCCGAGAGGAAAGTCATCAGCGCGCCCGGACGCTCCGGGAACTGGAAGCGGTACAGCACTTCATGGCTGGCGAGTGTGGAGCGGCCGCCGACCATGTAGCGGATGTGCTGCTTGGAGAGTTCGTCGTTGGACAGGTCGAGCGTGGGAAAGCCGTGGCGTTCGAAGCCGGCTTTGATGCGCTCGCCTTCGTCGCGGTTGTGCATCTGGATACCCACGAAGATGTGAGCGCTCGACGCTTCGCTGATGCGATAGTTGAACTCGGTCACGTTGCGGTTGCCCACCACTTCGGTGAAGCGCTTGAAGCTGCCGCGCGCTTCGGGAATGGTGACGGCGAACACGGCTTCGCGGGCTTCACCGACTTCGGCACGCTCGGCCACGAAGCGCAGACGGTCGAAGTTCATGTTGGCGCCGGAGGTGATCGCGACGAGCGTTTCGCCTTTGAGCTTTTCGCGCTCGGAGTAGAGCTTGGCCCCGGCCACGGACAGGGCGCCCGACGGTTCGAGCACGCTGCGGGTGTCCTGGAAGACGTCTTTGATGGCGGCGCAAAGTTGGTCGGTGTCCACGCGCACGACTTCGTCGAGGTAGGCCGCGCACAGGCGGAAGGTCTCGGCGCCGACGTATTTGACGGCGGTGCCATCGGCGAAGAGGCCGACGTCGCTCAGCAGGACACGTTCGCCGGCGTGAATCGATTGGGCCATGGCGTCGGAGTCGACGGATTGCACGCCAATGACTTTGATCTCGGGCCGCACGGCTTTGACGTAGGCCGCCACGCCCGCAGCCAGGCCGCCACCGCCGATGGGCACGAAGATGGCATGCAGCGGTCCCTGGTGCTGGCGCAGAATTTCCATGGCGATGGTGCCCTGGCCGGCGATGACGTCGGGGTCATCGAACGGGGGCACGAAGGTCAGGCCGCGCTCTTCTTGCAATGTCATCGCGTGGGCGTAGGCGTCGCTGTAGGAGTCGCCCGCGAGCACGACTTCGACGGCGCGCCCGCCGTGGGTTTTCACGGCCTCGATTTTCACCTGCGGCGTGGTGACGGGCATGACGATGACGGCCTTGCAGCCCAGGCGCGCAGCAGAGTAAGCGACGCCTTGCGCGTGATTGCCTGCCGATGCGGTGAGCACGCCGCGCTCGCGGTCGGCTTCGCTCAGGTTGGCCATCTTGTTGTATGCACCCCGAATCTTGAAGGAGAACACCGTCTGGTTGTCTTCGCGCTTGAGATAAATTCGATTGTGCAGACGCATGGAGAGCGTGCGTGCGAGTTCGAGTTCGCTTTCTTTGGCGACGTCGTAGACTTTGGCGGTCAGAATCTTCTTCAGATAGTCGGGAGCTGCGTCGGACATGATTTAAGGCTTCTTCAGGTTAGGCACATCGAGGAACGAAAGGACAATGATAGACCAGCACGTCCGCCGGGGCGGTCGCGCTTGGTTTCTCGGGAAAAAACGGGAAAGGAGAGTGCGCGCCCTAGCGAAGGTCGTCTGGGGTGTCGATGTCGCGCACGATTCCGGCGTCGTCGACATCGACGATCGTAATGTGCCCGCTAATCAACAGGTCGCGCGCGCCGATGTCGCCATCGAGGGCGCTCAGGCGCGGTGTCAGGGCGGATCCGAACGCGACGGGGTGGCCGCGTTGTCCCTGGTAACTCGGGGCGACGATGGCGTCGGGCGACGTGAGTCCGCCGGCAATCGCGCGAATGGTGTTCGGATGAATGTAGGGCATGTCGGCCAGCGCGATGAGCCAGCCGTCGAGATGTTCGAGCCCCGAGGGCGGCGCTTCGTCGACGCCGGACCGGATGCCGGCGGCAAGCGTTGCGCCCATGCCGCGTTGGGTGGCATGGCTCATGACGACTTCACACCCGGCCTGCAACAGCACGCTCTCCAGCTCGGCCGAGTCCGGGCGCACCACCGCGATGACGCGCGGCAACACCGCCAGCAGCGCGTGGGCGCTGGCGAGGGCAACGGGTCGGTTCAGGGGATCGCCAGGCAGCGGCGCGAGCAGCTTGTTCCTGCGCCCCGCCGCATCGAAGCGGGTACCGAGTCCGCCTGCCAGTAGAATGGCCACGGGCGGCGTCGAGGGTCGGGTCATGGGGGTGCATTATGCGCCAGACTCTTTGTTTCTGCCAAACGCGTGCGTGTACCCTCTCGCGGGATGTGCCGACCGTCCGGTCGGTCATGGAGGCAGGGTTGCCGCCATTTTTTCGGTCGTTTTTGTCTTTTCCCGGAGTTGCATGGAGTCGTTCATCACCTGGCTGCTCGGCGTGCTGGCCCTGCCCGGCGTCGGCCTGCCGGCCATTTTCCTGGTGTCGTTTCTGTCGGCCACGCTTCTGCCCATGGGCTCGGAGCCCGCACTGTTCGGCTATGTGACGCTCAATCCACATATGCTCTGGACCGCCATCGCGGTGGCCAGCATAGGCAATACCGCTGGTGGCATGCTCGACTGGTGGATGGGCTTCGCCGCTCGCCGCGGCTTCGTTCGCCTGAAAGCCCGCCGACGCGCGCACGCCCGTACCGCCGCACTCGCGGGCGGCCCGATGCCAGAGCCCGCCAGCACGAAGCGCCCCAACGGACAAGCCCCGATGAATGAGCGCTATCACCGCTGGATGCGCCGCTTCGGCCCACCCCTGCTCCTGCTCTCCTGGCTGCCCGTGGTCGGCGACCCGTTCTGTACCCTCGCCGGATGGCTGCGACTCTCCTGGCGCGAATGCCTCTTCTTTATCGCCGTCGGCAAAACGCTTCGCTATGTCGCCATCACGTTTCTGATGCTGCGCGTGCCCGAGTCGTTTTGGCACGGCATCTTTGCGCCCTTTAAACATCTGCTCATTGGCTGACGACCGGGCTGACGCCTGGACTGACACACACACCGGTGGTCATGCCACGCGCTTCCTTCTTCCTATGCCCGAGAGGCCGGACCGGGGCCCCTTTCCGCCTCTCAAACATAAACCCAACTCGCTGCAGAAAGGGGCCCCGGTCCGGCCCACCGTCACGCTCCCCCAAGCCCAACCCGCCCGACGTGCGCTTGCGCTACGCCTTGCCTCCCTTTCCGTTACGCCTTCGTCAGGTCGAACGGCAACGCCCGCATCCGCTTTCCCGTCAACGCAAATATGGCGTTCGCATACGCCGGCGCCAACGGCGGCAACCCCGGCTCTCCCATCCCCGTCGGTGCATCCCCCGAACCCACAATGTGCACACTGATGGCCGGCATGTCGGGCAAACGCGCCACCATGTATTGATGGAAGTTGCTCTGCTCAACTTCTCCATCCTTCATCGTGATCGCCGCGCCCGGTATCGTCATCCCCAATCCCATCAAGGCCGCTCCCTCGACCTGCGCCGCCACCGTCAACGGATTGACCGCGAAATTGCAATGCACCCCCGCCGTCACACTCACCAAACGCGGTGAATCATTGCGCATCTCAGCCACTACGACGTACGCCACCACGGAATCAAACGACTCATGCACCGCCACACCCCACGCCTGGCCCGACGGTAACTGCGCTTTTCCATAGCCGGAACGTTCAACCGCCAACGCCAACGCCTCCCGGTGCCGAGGATGCTTATCTCCCATCAACCCATACCGATACGCCACCGGGTCCTGACCCGCTTCCTTCGATAGTTCGTCTATCAATGTTTCCATGACGTACGCCGTATGCGTGTTGCCCACGGATCGCCACCACAGCACCGGCACGTTGACCTGCGGACTGTGCAACGTGAGCCGCAACGGCACCGCATATGGGGTGCCCGCAACGCCCTCGACGCTGGTGCCGTCGATGCCGTTCTTGACCATCATCTTTTCGAACGGCGTGCCCTGCAAAATCGACTGACCCACGATGGTGTGATCCCACGCCAGCACGTTGCCCTTGGCATCCAGGCCGATCTCGGCACGATGGACGTACATCGGACGGTAGTAACCGCCACGGATGTCGTCTTCCCGGCTCCAGATCACTTTCACCGGCTCACGATGCCCCGCACGCCGCCACGCTTTCGCCACCTGGGCCGCCTCGACGCCATAGTCGGACGTCGGGACCGCGCGGCGGCCAAATCCGCCGCCCGCCATGAGCGTGTGCAGTTTGACCTGCTCGGGCTTGAGGTCGAGCGTGCGCGCAATGGCGGCCTGGTCGACGGTCTGGAACTGTGTGCCGGTCCACACTTGCGCGCCCTTGTCGGAAAGCTGCACGGTGCAGTTGAGCGGCTCCATCGGCGCGTGCGCCAGGTACGGGAAGTGGTATTCGGCAACGAGGGTCTTGGGCGCACCCTTGAGCTTGGAGATGTCCGCGTCGATCGCGACCGTGCCCGGCGTCTTGGCCATTTCCACATACTTGGCCAGTTGGGCGGTCGTGTCGACATGCTCAACGCCCGTCGTGTCCCACGTGGCCTTGAGCGCGTCGCGCCCGGTCTTGGCCTGCCAGTAGCCATCGGCAATGACGGCCACGGCGGTGCCGCCCCGGTCGTCCGGGATCTCGAGGACATCGCGCACGCCCTTGACCGCACGCGCAGCTTTGGCGTCGAACTGCTTCACTTTGGCACCGAACACGGGCGGGCGAGCAACGACAGCAACTTTCAGGTTCGGCAGCTTGAAGTCCATGCCGTACATCGGCACGCCCATGGACTTGGCCCGCGCGTCGAGCCGTCCCGTCGGCTTGCCAAGCAGGCGGAACGCCGAAGGTTCCTTGAGCGCGACATCGGCCGGCACCGGCTGCGCCTGCGCGCGCGCGGCAAGACTGCCGTACGTGGCGCGCTGGCCGTTCGGGCCGAGCACGACGCCGTTCTCGGTGCGCAACTGCGCCGCCGGCACTTTCCACTGCTGCGCCGCGGCCGCGATGAGCATGGCCCGAGCAGATGCGCCAATGCGCCGGTATTGCAGCCACGAATGCGCGACGGAGCCCGAGCCCCCCGTCATCTGGATGCCGAACACGGGGTCTTTGTAGACGTCGGCCGCCGGCGCCAGCTCGCTGCGCACTTTGGCCCAGTCGCAATCGAGTTCTTCGGCGACGAGCATGGGCAGCGCCGTCTGTACGCCTTGTCCGAAATCGAGGCGGTTGACCTGGATGGTGACGGTGTCGTCCGGCGCAATGCGCACGAAGGCCGAGGGCACGACGGGCGTGGCGGGCGCGCCCCGGGCGCGGG
>NZ_KB290560.1:86919-93416 GCF_000282835.1 Pandoraea sp. B-6
GGGCGCTGGCTGCCCGCATGGCGCCGGGCAGCGACATTTCGAGCATGAGTCCACCGGCCGCAAGCGCCGAGGTCTTGAGAAATACTCGGCGCGTCAGGCCGGCGAAGTCGCCCACGGCGACGCCAGGGCGCGGGGAAAAGCGAAGTTCACGCATGGGTATCTCCTCGCCTCAGGCCAGCGACGCCGCAGCGTCTTTGATCGCCGCACGAATGCGGGCGTAGGTGCCGCAACGGCAGATGTTGCCGGACATTGCGGCGTCGATCTGTTCGTCGTTGGGCTGTTTGTTCTCGCGCAGCAACGCCGTGGCGGACATGATCTGGCCGCTCTGGCAGTAGCCGCACTGGGGCACGTCGTGCTTGACCCAGGCGTTCTGCACAGCACGCCCGACGGCGTCCGCCCCGACGTTTTCAATGGTGGTGATGGCCTTTCCCGCGACGGCGGAGACCGGGGTGATGCAGCTTCGGATGGGCGCACCGTCGAGATGCACGGTGCACGCGCCGCACAGCGCCATGCCGCAACCGAACTTGGTGCCGGTCATGTTGAGCGCGTCGCGCAGGGTCCAGAGCAGGGGAGTGGCCGGGTCGACAT
Source organism: Pandoraea sp. B-6 (assembly GCF_000282835.1). Lineage (NCBI taxonomy): Bacteria > Pseudomonadati > Pseudomonadota > Betaproteobacteria > Burkholderiales > Burkholderiaceae > Pandoraea > Pandoraea sp. B-6. Next base: position 87,508 of record NZ_KB290560.1, read on the forward strand.
CGACCTGCACGACACGGCCGTTCAGTTGAAACGAGACCATAGAGACACCTCTTGACGGGTGGAGAGACCGGGGATCGGCAAAACATACTCCCATTCGGTGAAAGTTTCAGCGCAGGCGTGTGTCATAAGTCGTTGTATCCATTCGGATATAGCGATCAGCAGGAAGGTCGGCGATAGGGCGGGAATGCGAAGGGGCCGGCGCTCGTGTAGGGGCGGTCAACGCGGCAGTGAACGCGCCGGAGCGTCGGGAAGGAGGGGAATCTCGCGCCTCGCGGCGAATTCGGCGCGGTGCCGACGTGTTGCGGTGCAATGAAGTACAATTCTGGCTACATTCCCCTACCAACCTGTTCCCAAGCCGGAAGAAAGATCTGGGCATGCGCACGAACTGCCTCACCCCCCTGTGTTTCTACGCGATGATCGGACACGATTCGTCATCGACGTCTTCGCACGGCAGTCGTCGATCTCGTTGACCGCAGATCGTCTGTTGCCGGCCCGCGCGCACCCGTCGCGCTTGCCGCCGGCATCCATTGCGCTTACCCGATTTTGACTTTCGGCGCGTCTCGCGAGACGAACGCCGACGGCGGATGCACCGCCGCATTGACGAGCCCGACAAGATGAACGCACCCTTGCCCGCCTTCGAGCCGCACGACGCCAAGCATGCACTCGCCGCCCAGCCGCCGCGACTGCGCGAGATCCCCTACAACTACACGTCGTTTTCGGACCGCGAAATCGTCATGCGCCTGCTGGGCGCCGACGCCTGGCACATCCTCGACGAACTCCGCGCGGAGCGACGCACCGGCCGCTCGGCCCGCATGCTCTACGAGGTACTCGGCGATATCTGGGTGGTTCGCCGCAATCCGTATCTGCAAGACGACCTGCTCGATAATCCGAAGCGCCGCAAGCTGCTGATCGACGCGCTGGACCATCGTCTGAACGAGATCGACAAGCGTCGCCGCGCGGATGTGGCCGCGAACGCCGATGCGAACGGCCGCGAACGCGCCGCCCGTGTGGAGCAACTGGAGGTGGCGGCACGCCGCGCCGTGGCAGACTTCGCCGAGGAGTTCGCGAAGATGGCCGAGCTGCGCCGTCGCGCGAAGAAGGTGCTCGGTCGCACGACCGCGCATGACAACATCAAGTTCGACGGTCTGTCGCGCGTCTCGCATGTGACGGACGCGACGGACTGGCGCGTGGAGTACCCGTTCGTGGTGCTCACGCCGGACAGCGAAGCCGAAATGGCGGCGCTGGTGAAGGGGTGCTTCGAGTTGGGACTGACGGTGATTCCGCGCGGAGGCGGCACCGGCTACACGGGCGGCGCGATTCCGCTCACGCCGTTCTCGGCCGTGATCAATACGGAAAAGCTCGAGCAGCTCGATGAGGTCGAGTACTCGGCGCTGCCGGGCGTCGACGAACCGGTGCCGACGATTTTCTCGGGCGCCGGCGTGGTGACGCGTCGCGTGGCCGAGGCCGCCGAGCGGGCTGGTCTGGTGTTCGCGGTCGACCCGACGTCGATCGACGCATCGTGCATCGGTGGCAACGTGGCGATGAACGCCGGTGGCAAGAAGGCCGTGCTGTGGGGCACCGCGCTCGATAACCTCGCGTGGTGGCGCATGGTCGACCCGCAGGGCAATTGGCTCGAGGTCACCCGCCTCGATCACAATCTCGGCAAGATTCACGACATTCCGGTCGCTCGCTTCGAGTTGACGTGGTTCGACGGCAATTACGCCCCGGGCGCCGTGCTGCTCAAGACGGAAAAACTGGACATCGAAGGCAAGCGTTTCCGTAAGGAAGGGCTCGGCAAGGATGTGACGGACAAGTTCCTCGCCGGTCTGCCGGGCATTCAGAAGGAAGGCTGCGATGGTCTGATCACGAGCGCGCGCTGGATTCTGCACAAGATGCCCGCGCACACGCGCACGGTATGCCTGGAGTTCTTCGGCCAGGCGAAGGAAGCGATTCCGAGCATCGTCGAGATCAAGGACTACATGTTCGCGCAGACGGCGGCCGGCGGCGCGATTCTGGCGGGCCTGGAGCATCTGGACGAACGCTATCTGCGCGCCGTGGGCTACGCCACGAAGTCGAAGCGCAATGCGTTCCCGAAGATGGTGCTGATCGGCGATATCGTTGGCGACGATGACAACGCCGTCGCTCAGGCGACGTCGGAAGTGATTCGCATGGCCAACGGCAAGAGCGGCGAAGGTTTCGTCGCGGTGTCGGCCGAAGCCCGCAAGAAGTTCTGGCTCGACCGCTCGCGTACCGCCGCCATCGCGCGCCACACCAACGCCTTCAAGATCAATGAAGACGTGGTGATTCCGCTGCCGCGCATGGGCGAGTACACGGATCACATCGAACGCATCAACATCGAGCTGTCGCTCAAGAACAAGCTGCAACTGGTCGATGCGCTCGAAGTCTTCTTCGACGCCGGCAATCTGCCGCTGGGCAAGACGGATGACGCGAACGAGATTCCGTCGGCCGAACTGCTCGAAGATCGCGTGCAAACGGCACTCACGCTGCTGCGCGACGTGCGCGCGCGCTGGGTGTTCCTGCGCGATCATTTCGAACTGCCGCTGGCCGAAGCGATTCCGCTGCTCAACCGACACGGCGTGCGCGACCTCAACGTGGCGCTCAACGATCGGCTGAGCAAGCAGCCGCAAACCCGACTCATCGACTTGCTGCAGGATCGTACGGTGCGCGTGTCGTGGAAGCAGGAGATCCGCGGAGAACTGCGCAAGATTTTCTCGGGCGCGGAGTTCAAGCCGATCCTTGAGGAAGCGCAAGCGATTCACAAGCGCGTGCTGCACGGCCGCGTGTTCGTCGCGCTGCACATGCACGCGGGCGACGGCAATGTGCACACGAACATCCCGGTGAACTCGGATAACTACGAGATGCTCCAGGATGCGCACAAGGCGGTGGCACGCATCATGGCCATCGCCCGTTCGCTCGATGGCGTGATCTCGGGCGAACACGGTATCGGCATTACCAAGCTGGAGTTCCTGACGGAAGCCGAGATCGGCGAATTCCGCGCGTACAAGCAACGCGTGGATCCGGAAGGGCGCTTCAACAAGGGCAAGCTGCTCGATATGCCGGAACTGCCCGCCGACCTGCGCAATGCCTATACGCCCAGCTTCGGGCTGATGGGGTATGAGTCGCTGATCATGCAGCAGTCGGATATCGGCGCGATCGCGGACAGCGTGAAAGACTGCCTGCGCTGCGGCAAGTGCAAGCCGGTGTGCGCCACGCACGTGCCGCGCGCGAACCTGCTTTACAGCCCGCGCAACAAGATTCTCGCAACGTCGCTGCTCATCGAGGCGTTTCTGTACGAAGAGCAAACGCGCCGCGGGGTGTCGATCAAGCACTGGGACGAGTTCAACGACGTGGCCGATCACTGCACGGTGTGCCACAAGTGCGTGACGCCGTGTCCGGTGAAGATCGACTTCGGCGACGTGACGATGAACATGCGCAACCTGCTGCGCAAGATGGGCAAGAAGAAGTTCAATCCGGGCGCGGCCGCCGGCATGTTCTTCCTGAACGCGACGAACCCGGAGACGATCAACATCACCCGCAAGGTGATGATCGACTGGGGTTACAAGGCGCAGCGTTTCGGCGCGGACGTCTTCAAGAAGCTAGCGAAGAAGCAGACGGCACGTCCGCCTGCAACGGTGGGCAAGCCGCCGCTGCGCGAGGAAGTGATCCACTTCGTCAACAAGAAGATGCCGGGCAACCTGCCGAAGAAGACGGCGCGCGCACTGCTCGACATCGAAGACAACAAGGTCGTGCCGATCATTCGCAATCCGAAGACCACCACGGTCGATTCGGAAGCGGTGTTCTATTTCCCGGGCTGCGGCTCGGAGCGCCTGTTCTCGCAGGTCGGGCTCGCCACGCAGGCGATGCTCTGGCATGTGGGCGTGCAGACGGTGCTGCCGCCGGGCTATCTGTGCTGCGGGTATCCGCAGCGCGGCTCGGGGCAGGGCGAGAAGGCCGAGAAGATCGTGACGGACAATCGCGTGCTGTTCCACCGCATGGCGAACACGCTGAACTATCTCGATATCAAGACCGTGGTCGTGTCGTGCGGCACTTGCTACGACCAGCTCGCGGGCTATGAATTCGAGAAGATATTCCCGGGCTGCCGCATCGTCGACATCCACGAATACCTGCTCGAGAAGAACGTGAAGCTCGAAGGCGTGAACGGTACGCGCTACATGTATCACGACCCGTGCCACACGCCGATCAAGACGATGGATCCGGTCAAGCTCGTGAACGAGTTGATGGGCAGCGAGCACGACGGCTACAAGATCGAGAAGAACGATCGGTGTTGCGGTGAGTCGGGCACACTGGCGGTCACGCGTCCGGACATCTCGACGCAGATCCGCTTCCGCAAGGAAGAGGAGATGCGCAAGGGCGCGGCGAAGCTGCGCGCGGACGGCAAGGTCGAGGACGTCAAGATTCTGACGAGCTGCCCGTCGTGCCTGCAAGGGCTGTCGCGTTATAACGACGACGCCGACATCACGGCGGACTATATCGTCGTGGAGATCGCCAAGCATGTGCTGGGTGACGAGTGGCTGGTGGACTACGTGAAGGATGCGAACCACGGCGGCATCGAACGCGTGCTGGTCTGATGGCCCGCTCGGGGACGCGGCCGATGCCTGACCGACGGACCATGGAGGCGGCATGGGGGTAGTCCTCACCGCGCTGATCCTGCTGTTTGTGGTGGCGCTGACCGGCGTGCTGGTCAGCTACGTCAAAGTTCTGCCGGTGCCGATCGTGCAGATCGCTGTGGGCGCCGCGCTCGCTTTTCCGGGCGCGGGGCTGCACATCGATCTCGATCCGGAGATCTTCTTCCTGCTGTTCATCCCGCCGTTGCTCTTCGCCGACGGCTGGCGCATGCCCAAACGCGAGTTCTGGCACCTGCGCGTGCCAATCGTCGCGATGGCGCTCGGCCTGGTGATCTTCACGGTGCTCGGCGTGGGCTATTTCATCCACTGGATGATTCCGTCGATTCCGCTCGCCGTGGCGTTCGCGCTCGGCGGCGTGCTCTCGCCAACCGATGCCGTGGCCGTCTCCGCCATCACCGCACGCCTGCAGATGCCCACGCGCCTCATGCACGTGCTCGAAGGCGAGGCCATGATGAACGACGCATCGGGCCTGGTCGCGTTCAAGTTTGCCATCGTGGCCGCGACCACGGGACTCTTTTCGATCGGTAACGCCACGTTCTCGTTTTTCGTCATCGCGCTGGGCGGCTTGCTCGCCGGCTGGGCCGTGACGTGGCTGTTCACGCAGTTCCATCGCCGCGTGATGGCGGCGTCCGCCGAAGAGCCGGCGACGGTCGTGCTGCTGCTGTTGCTCATGCCGTTTGCGGCCTATCTGCTGGCCGAACATTTCGGCTTCTCGGGCATTCTCGCGGCCGTGGCCGCCGGCATGACGGTCAGCTCGACCGATCTGCTCAATACCCGCACCGCCACCCGCATTCTCGGTAACGGGGTGTGGTCGATGCTCGAATTCGTGTTCAATGGCGCAGTGTTCGTGCTGCTCGGCCTGCAATTGCCTGACATCGTGCGTGCCGCGTTGCGGCCCGGCGAGCCGCATTGGGGAACGCTGCTCAATCTCGGCGAACTGATGGCCTACGTCGGCGCGATTTCGGCGGTGCTCATCGTGCTGCGCTTCTGCTGGGTGTGGGTGGCGTGGCGCGTGATGTATTTTCTCGGTATGCGACGTGGCGAAATCACAATGAAGCCCGGCATGCGCTTCACTGGCGTGACGGCCCTCTCGGGCGTGCGCGGCGCGGTGACGCTGGCCGGTGCGCTCTCGGTGCCGCTGGCCCTGCCGGGCGGCGCGCCGTTTCCGGGACGCGATCTGCTGATTTTCCTGGCCGCCGGCGTGATTCTGCTCTCGCTTGTCGGCGGCAGCCTCGGTTTGCC
>NZ_KB290560.1:93438-96119 GCF_000282835.1 Pandoraea sp. B-6
GCGCGGCGTGCGCTGGCCGGTCGAGGACCCGCGCAATCGTGAGATGGGCGAGGCGCGCCTCGCGGCGTCGGAGGCGGCGATCCGCACCGTTGAATCGCTGCAAAAAGTCATTGCGAAGTCGGGCGACGAACTCGACACTGCCGTGTGCGCCGAAGCGGCCGCGCGGGTGATGGGGCGGTATCGCCGCACGCTCAACGCGTCGAACGCGACCGACGACGAGATGCGCGTGCGCGCGGTGCGTGAGGTCGAAGTCGAACGCCGGCTGCGCGCCGCCGCCCTGCAGGCCGAGCGCGGGGAACTGTCGCGTCTGCGCCTGGCGCACCGCATCAACGACGAGACGCTGCGCGAATTGATCAGCGAGATCGACTTCGCCGAACTTGCGCTCGGCCCGGTCGACCCGGCCACCGGCAAACGTTACAAGCGCAACAAGCAGTGAGCGCACTGACAGCACTGACCTGAACCGTCTGCGGCGCACGCGGGGAGGGCAGGGCAAACGAGGGAAGACGCATGATGGAATGTCCGTTTTGCACCGGAGAGGGCGGCGATGTCGTATGGCGCGACCCGGTGCTGCGCGTGGTGCTGGCGAATGAGATCGGCTACCCGGGCTTCGCTCGGGTGATCTGGCATGCCCACGTCGCCGAAATGAGCGATCTGCCCGCGGCGGCGCGCGAGCATGTGATGCGCGCTGTGTTCGCCGTCGAGACAGCCCAGCGCACAGTCATGTCGCCGCACAAGATCAACGTGGCGAGTCTGGGCAACATGGTGCCGCACGTGCACTGGCACGTGATTCCGCGATATCGCGACGACGTTCATTTTCCCGGCTCGGTCTGGAGCGCGCCGCAACGCGAGGTGCCGGCGGCGGTGCTCGCCGAGCGCGCCGCCTGGACACCCGCCCTGCGCGAGGCCGTGGTGGCGGAATTGAATCGTCTCCCGGCGTGGCCGGCATGACCGTTGAGGCCTGAGCGGCTATACTGCCGGCCGATGTGTCGCATGTCGGCGCACCGACCGATTATTCTGGAGCAAGACCATGGCTGGGCTGGAGAAAGACACGCCGATTCCCGTTTCCTTGACGCTGCATCGCACATCGAAGGTGCTGGAACTGGGCTACGAGGACGGAACACACTACCGCCTGCCGTTCGAATTCCTGCGCGTACTCTCGCCGTCGGCGGAAGTGCGTGGCCACGGCCCGGGGCAGGAGACGCTGCAAACCGGCAAGCGCGATGTCGATCTGATTGGCCTGGAGCCGATCGGCAATTACGCCGTGCGCCCGGTGTTTTCGGACGGACACGATACCGGCATCTATTCGTGGGATTACCTCTACGAGCTGTGCGTGCGTCAGGACGCGCTGTGGCAGGAATACCTGGACAAGCTCGCGTCAGCGGGGGTCGATCGCGACACGCCGATGTCGTCGCCGGCTGCGGGTGGCTGCCACCACCATTGAGGCCCCGGCGGGGCGCACGTGCGTGTGGCGCGCCCGCTTACATGAATCTGGGAGATTGCAATGGGCCAACAGACCCACTTCGGTTATGAAACCGTCGACGAGAAGGAAAAGGCCGGTAAGGTCGCCGAGGTGTTCCATTCGGTCGCGAGCAAGTACGACATCATGAATGACCTGATGTCGGGTGGACTGCACCGGATCTGGAAAGCCTTCACGATCGGACGCGCCGCCGTGCGCCCCGGCTTCAAGGTGCTCGACATAGCGGGCGGCACGGGCGACCTGTCGAAGGCGTTTGCGCGCGCGGCCGGCCCAACCGGCGAAGTCTGGCTCACCGACATCAACGAATCGATGCTGCGCGTGGGGCGCGATCGCCTGCTCGACGCAGGCATCGTCACCCCGACCCTGCTGTGCGATGCCGAAAAGCTGCCGTTCCCGTCGAACTATTTCGATGTGGTCACCGTGGCGTTTGGCCTGCGCAACATGACGCACAAGGATGCCGCGCTCGCCGAAATGCGCCGCGTGATCAAACCGGGCGGCAAGGTCATGGTGCTCGAGTTCTCGAAGGTTTGGCAGCCGCTCGAGAAGGCGTACGACACCTATTCGTTCAAGGTGCTGCCGTGGCTCGGTTCGCGCATCGCGGGCGACGCCGACAGCTACCGCTATCTGGCCGAGTCGATTCGCATGCACCCGGACCAGGAAACGCTCAAGTCCCTGATGGAACAGGTCGGTCTCGAACGTGTGGAATATCACAACCTGACCGCAGGGGTCGTCGCGCTGCATATCGGACGCAAATTCTGAGTTTGCGCTCACTTACATGACGCACCCCAGCGCCCCGGACTGCGGAAAAAAGCCGCGCCGGGGCGTTTCTCTAAGAACGAGCTAATTCTGCTGTGGCAGAATCGGCCGTCGCCTCATCTGGTTTCAGTACGTAAAAAAGTGCTGAACCATTCCGGTTGACGCCTGTCAGTAGACAGCAACCTATAAACTCCACGGAGAGACCAGAACGATGTTCCAGTTCCTGAAAAACAAGCTGTTGTTGGGCGTGGTGGCCGGCGTAGTGGCGGTCGGCATGACGATCGCGGACGCCGATGCCAAACGCGTTGGCGGCGGCCGGAGCATCGGCAAGCAGTCCAGCACCGTGACGCAGCGCCAGCAAGCGCCGCAACAACCGACGCAAGCCACGCCGGGCACCGCACCGCAGCAGGCCGCACCGGCGGCAGCAGGGGCCGGTGCCGCAGGGGCC
>NZ_AKXS01000279.1:0-1968 GCF_000282835.1 Pandoraea sp. B-6
CAGGCGCTGCCGGCGCGGAGGCGGCCACCGGGGCTTCGGCCTTGGCGGCACCGGCACCGTCCACTTCGACAAGCGCGATCAGCGTGCCTTGACTGGCCTTGTCGCCCACCTTGATCTTCACTTCCTTGACCGTGCCCGACACTTCCGACGGCACTTCCATGGACGCCTTGTCAGACTCAAGCGTAATGAGCGATGCATCCTTGGCGATCTTGTCGCCCGGCTTGATCATCACTTCGATGACATCCACGCCCTCTGCGCCGATGTCCGGTACTTTGACTTCGATGAGACTCATGCGGGGTCTCCCTGTCGCATTTATGACTTGATGGTGGTATCGATCGGAAACGTGTGCACCTGAAACGGGGCGGCGGAACTCTTGTCGAACTCCGCCCCCGCCTTCACGCCCGCTTCGGCGATGGCGCTGGCACTCAGATCCTGGTCATAGAGGGCGTACATGGCGCCGAGCGCGAAATTGCGCCCTGAGCCAATCCCCCAGAACCGATCGAAAACAAACACTTCCCGGTAGGAATAAATCCCGTAGATGCCGGTCGGATTCGCGATCACGCAGGTGATCTGCGACGACTCGTACGGATCGTCTTCCTCTTCCTTGGTGTTGAGGAAATACTCTTCCTTGAGCTTCTGGTGGACGCGGCAGAACGTGCGGAACACCTCGTCACGCGAGTGCAGACGGCATTCGTCCGCCATACCGGAGAGAATGGCGCGCATGACCGGAAAGTGTGCGGTCGTGCCCGCCAGGCCAACATAGGAATCGCCTACGAGAAAAACCTTGCGATTTTCCTCGTACGATTGCGAGAGCCGCGTATCGCCGAACGTCACAAGCGAATCGGCGGCAATCGCGATCTCACCGGCCTTCTTGACGACTACCACGGTGGTCATGATGCCCTCCCCGTCCAGATCCTGAAGCGTTCGCGCGAGCGCCGCCGGACTTGCGCTTGCGCGCAACCGGCGGCGCCTGCCATTACAGCATCGCGCGACGGAAATCCTGCAACAGTTGCCCCAGGTAGGCGTTGAAGCGTGCCGCCTCGGCGCCGTCGATCACACGGTGATCGTAAGACAGCGACAGCGGCAGCGTCAGTTGCGGCAGGAATTGCTGCTTGCGCTCATCCCACACCGGCTTCTGATACGAACGCGACAGGCCCAGAATGGCCACTTCCGGTGCGTTGATGATCGGCGTGAAGGTTGTGCCGCCGATACCGCCGAGCGACGAGATCGAGAAACACCCGCCTTGCATCTGGTCAGGCTTGAGCTTGCCTTCGCGGGCGAGCTTCGCCAGTTCCGAGGTCTCGCGAGCGATTTCGAACACGCCCTTCTTGTCGGCGTCGCGAACAACTGGCACCACCAGACCGTTCGGCGTGTCGGCGGCGAAACCGATGTGGAAGTACTGCTTGAAGACGAGGTTGTCGCCGTCCAGACTTGCGTTGAACGTGGGGAACTTCTTCAGAGCCATCACACAGGCCTTGACGACGAAGGCGAGCATCGTGACCTTGACGCCAGCCTTCTCGTTTTCCTTGTTCAACTGCACGCGGAACGCTTCGAGTTCGCCAATATCCGCTTCGTCGTTGTTCGTGACGTGCGGAATCATGACCCAGTTGCGGTGCAGGTTTGCACCCGAGATCTTCTTGATGCGCGAGAGCGCCTTGGGCTCGATCGGACCGAACTTCGAGAAGTCGATCTTCGGCCACGGCAACAGGTTCAGCTCACCACCACCGGCAGGCGCGGCGCCCGACACAGCAGGGCGATTGCCCGCAAGCGCGCTCTTGATGAAGTTACGCACATCGTCAACGACCACGCGGCCCTTCGGACCGGTCCCCTTCACTTGCGTCACATCCACCCCCAGTTCGCGGGCGAACTTGCGCACCGACGGACTGGCGTGGCTGATCGGCGGATGGTCCGACGCGGCAGCGGGGGTCGCTGGCGCGGCGGTCGGGGCCGGCGCCGGAGCCGGGGCTG
>NZ_AKXS01000280.1:0-6149 GCF_000282835.1 Pandoraea sp. B-6
GCTGCAGCCGGCAAGCGCCGCCGCGCACAGCACGGCCATCAGCGAGCCGGCCATCGCGCGACGGGCGCGCGGTGGCTGTGGGACGCTGGCCGCGGCTGCGGCCCGGGCAAGGCGTCGTGTCTGAATTCGTCGGGTCACCGCATAGCCTCCATCGATTTCGTTAGCGACAGGATCGCCGGTCCCGCCACCACCAGCATCAGTGCGGGTAACAGGGTCAGCATCATCGCCAGCGTCATCTTCACCGTGAGTTTGCCGATGCGCTCCTTCATCGTCTGCCGGCGCTGTTCGCGCAAGCGATCGCTGAACTGTTGCAGCGGCTCCTGCACCGCCCCGCCATGCTGCTCGACCTGCACGATGAGCCGCACCAGCGCGCGCAAATCGTCGTTGTCGTAGACCTCGCGCAAGCGGCCCAGCGACGCCTCGCGACCACGCCCGGAAGCGTGCTGACGATTGGCGTTGTCGAATTCCTTGGACAGGATCGGCAGCACTTCGCGAAAATCCGACACCAGCACATACAGGCTCTGATCCATCGACAGGCCCACCCCCTGCAGCAACCGCAGCAAGTCGATGAGCAATGGCAGCTCCTCGATCAGTTCGCGACGGCGCTGGGTCGCCTTGCGTTGCACGTAGAACTTCGGCATGAGCAGTCCGGCTCCGGCCGCACCGATCAGGCGCAGCATCGTGCCAACACCCCCGCTGCCCGGGAACCACAACCAGATGAGCAGCGGCAACACCGCCGCGAGCGCCACCCGCGTGAACAGGAACAGCGACTTGGCCCGCACGCTGTCGTAGCCGCATTGCGCGAGCAGCAGGCGATCCTCGGCGGCAATCAGATGCTGACCCAGCCGCGTTTCCGACCACTGCTTGCCCAACGCCGCGGCACGGTCGAACAACGCGCGCCAGCCTTGCTGCCGGCCCTCATGGGTCGCCAGCGTGTCGTCGTCAGGCCCCGCTTGACGCCCGCCCGGCGTACTCGCCGCACGCAGTGCCGCCAGCGCCTGTTGCTGGCGGCTGGCCAGCACCTGATCGATCATCCGTTCGCTGCGTCCCTGACGCATCGCACGCAACAGCAACGCCGACGCCGCCAGCAACAGCCCGGCCGCGACCATCAACAGGCCCAGCATCATCCACAGGTGCGAGTTGGCGAGGTGCATATCGGTCAGTCCCTCTCGCTCACAGCGACTTGGCGAGCCGGTACAACAGGAAGCCGCCGAAGACTTCCAGTCCCAGGCCGATCGCGAGCAGCCGCTGACCGGACGCCTCCTGGAACATCGGCTCGAAGAATCTCGGATTGAGCAACATCAGCACGGCACTGACGATGATCGGAAGCGCGGCCAGCACCCATGCCGATAGCCGTGTCTCGGACGACAGCGCGTACAGTTCCGCTTGCGCCTGCTCGCGATCGCGCATGAAGCCCGCCATGCGCGACAGGATCTGGTCGGCGCGTCCCCCGAACCGGGTGGAGAGGTCGACCACCGACGCGAACAGATAAATCTCTTCGACGTGATAGACACGTGCGATCTGCTTGAGCGCAACGTCGAGATCCACACCTGCCTGCACCTGTCGCACGGCACGGTCGAGCAGCTCGCGCAGCGGCATGTCGGCATTGCCCGCGGCGGTCTGGAACGCGGCCGGCAGACTATTGCCGACGGTCAGCATCCGCACCATGCCGTCGAGAAAGATCGGCAACTGCCGCACGATATTGCGATGCCGGCGCGCCGCCTTGAACCAGTAGCGCAGCACCGTGCCGACGGCGTACATCAACAGTACGACGATGGCCGAGAGCGGCCCGTGCCACATCCAGAACAGCATCACCAGCAGCAGGCCGGGCGCGACCAGCATGGCGTAGAACATCGGATCGGTCTGCACGCCCGCGCGCTCGAAGAAAAACTCCCACGGCAACGACTTGCGACGCGGCGCGCGCGCGGCGTCGCTCTCGCTCGCCGCGAACCGCGGCGCGCTCTGGGCGAGCTGCCGTTCAAGAAACGCGCGCGTCGCCTGCGCTCTCACGCGCTGGTGCGTGCGGCGCCATAGCTCCAACCCTGCGGCGATCAGCAGCAGGGCGATGCCAATGACCCACAGCACGATGGCGTTCATCGACGGCGTCCGAAGAAGCCACCGCCGCCGCCCGAATCCGGCGGCGTGTTGCTTTGCGATTGCGCTGCGGCTGCGGCCGCCGCCGCATGGCGCGTCTGCTCCTTGAACCGCTGCAATTTCGGCGAGTGCGGCTGAAGGCCGAGCGAGACCCAACGATCCTTCTCTTCGCCGTCGGGCCCCACGACCGATTCGTGACGGTACAGCTCCTGCGTCGAAATCACCGTATCCGACACCCCGGTCACCTCGGTAATCGACAGAATGCGTCGGCGCCCGCTCGACAGACGGCCGATCTGCACGATGAAATCGAGCGCGCTCGTGATCTGCCGGCGCAGGCTGCTCTCGCTGCCCTGAAACCCGGCGAAGCCCGCCAGCATCTCCAGGCGATAGAGGCATTCGCGCGGCGAGTTGGCGTGGATCGTCGCCATCGAGCCTTCGTGGCCGGTGTTCATCGCCTGCATCATTTCCAGCACTTCGGACCCGCGCACTTCGCCCACGATGATGCGGTCGGGACGCATGCGCAAACTGTTGCGAATCAGATCGCGAATCGACACCTCGCCCGCGCCGTCGAAGCCGCCCTGACGCGATTCGAGCCGCACCACGTGCGGGTGGTTGAGCGAGAGTTCGGCCGTATCCTCGACCGTCACCACGCGCTCGTTCGCCGGAATGAAACTGGCCAGCGCGTTGAGTAACGACGTCTTGCCCGAGCTGGTCCCGCCGGAGACAAGAATGTTGCAGCGTGAGCGCACTGCCGCGTCGAGCAGCGCGTAAATCTCTTCGTTGAAGCTGCCGAGTGCGAGCAGGTCGGACGGCTTGAGCGGATCCTTGCGAAACTTGCGAATCGAGACCACCGGCCCGTCGACGGCCAACGGCTCGATCACGACGTTCAGGCGCCCGCCGTCGGGCAGGCGCGCGTCGACCATCGGGTTCGACTCGTCGAGACGGCGCCCGATGGGAGCAAGAATGCGTCGCACGATGCGCAGCAGATGCTGATTGTCCGAAAAGCGCAACGCTTCACGCGCGAGCACGCCCTCGCGCGACACATACACGTCGTTGTACCCGTTGATCAGAATGTCTTCCACCGCAGGATCCGCGAGCAGATCCTCGATGGGTCCGAAGCCGGCCAGCTCTTTCGTGAGCGCATCGGAAATCTGGCGCAATTCCGATTCGTTGATCGGGATGCGGCGCAGTCGCACGAAGCCGTCCATCTCCAGATCGACGAACTGCTGAATCGCGCTGCGGCTCCAGCGCCCGAATTCCGCACCGAGTTCCTCGATCCGCGCGAGCAGGTGTTCGTGCGCTGCCGTCTTGATGTCCTGAAACTGCTGTGAATTGGCAAACGCGCGCTTGTCGTCGGCAAATTCGATGGAGTCGGTCATATCAGTGCTTTCCCATGAATCGGCCCAGCCAGCCCGACGAATGACGTTGTGCTGCCGCCCCCGCATGTTGCGCGCTGATCAGTCGTTCGACGAGCGGTTGCAACGCGCGCACGTACGGATCGCCGCGCGCGGTATCGAGAATCAGCTTGCCCTGATTGGTGGCCGAGAGCATGGCCAAGGGACGATCGGGCAGTGTGGCGAGCAGCGGAATCTCGAAGCGCTTGGCGATCTGATCGGCCGCCATGCCGTAACGCGGGTCGTAGCGATTGAGCACGAGCTGCAGGTGATGGCGCTCCACGCTCTTCTCTTCGAGATCGCGCAACATCGACGCGAGCGAGACGATCGCGCCCACGCTCTGGTCGACGACCAGCCAGACCTCGTCGGCCGCGCGCACGAGGCTCGCGACGAACGCGGGATTCGAGAAGCCGCCGAGGTCGGCCACGATCAGATCGAAGAACGCCCGCAGACGGTCGGTCAGCGCCAGCGCATCGGCCGCCGCCACGCTACGCATGTCGCCGAGATCGAGCGGCAGCGGCAACACCGCAAGGCCGCTTGGCGTATGCGAGACCGCCGTATGCACGAGCGTTTCGTCGAAGCGGCGCAGATTCTGCACCGCTTCGGCGAAACTGAACTGACTTTGCGTATTGAGATACAGCAGGCCGTCACCGGACGGCAATCCGAGATCGAGCAGCGCCACATGACCGAGCAGCGAGGCATCGAACTTATCGTCCTTATTCGCCGGCACCTTCGCCGCCCGGACCGCCTTGTCGGGATGTGCGCCCACGACCATCTCCTGCCCGAGTTGCGACAGATGCGCGGCGAGCGTGCTGCACCCCACACCGATACGCGCGCCGAGCAGCACCACGAAGCGCCCATGACGTTGAGGCGCGACGACACTGGGCGGTGGCGTTTGATCGACCACCCGGCGAATGACGTCGAGCGCCTCCTCGTGCGTCGAGTGCATATCGATAAAATCGTGGACCCCGGCGCGAATGGCCGCCTTCATGCCGTCGGCCCGCACCATCGAGCCCACCGCCACCAGAGGCAATTTGGGCGCCACGCGCTTGAGCATGTGCGCGAGTTCGATGGCACCGGCGAAGCCGCCGTCGGCGGCGTCGTCGGCATGGCCGGTCGGTTCGCCGGAAAAATCGAGCAGCACGACCTGCGGATCGAGATCGCCAATGCGCTGCTGCAATTGCGCTGGACGGCCCGCCTCCTGCAACACCACGCCCTCGTCGCGCAACGCCGCCGAGAGCCACTGACCGTGGCCCGCATGCGCGCTGCAAAAGAGGAAGCGATGCAACTCTGTCATGGTGTCCAGTATTCGCGTCGGTGCGTTCATTTATGCACTCCTGACTTCCCTGCCCCGGGCTCTCGCCTCTGCGCCGCTCCGTACCTTCTTGGTACCCGTATCGACGTTATTTCGAAAAACCCGGCAGTTCGCTGTCGCTTGCTACACCCATCAAGTAGGCGCCCCACACGGGGCCCGGGCGACGCTCGCGCGTATCGCCCGGTAACGGCATCGCCACCCCTTTTGCCACTGGCTTGACCAGATGGGGCGTGACGACGATCACCAGCTCCTTCTCGGCGCTGTTGTACTTCAGATTGCGGAAAAATGCGCCGATGAGCGGCAAGTCGCCGAGCAGCGGCACCTTGTCGACGGCGGCGGTGGTGGTGCGCGAAATCAGGCCGCCGATGACGAAGCTCTCGCCGTCGCCCAACTCGACGGTCGTGTCCGCACGACGTGTCGTGATGGCAGGAATCTGCGTCGAGTCGGTCACAATGGCATTCGTGTAGTCGATGTCCGACGCCTCGGGCGCCACCTTCAGCGCAATGCGGTTCGGCGCAAGAATCGTCGGCGTGACCGTGAGCCCGACGCCGAACGGCTTGTAGACGATGGTGGTGGTGCCAAGGCCGCCCGACTGCGGCACCGGAATCTCGCCACCCGCCAGGAAGCTCGCGCTCTGGCCGGAGAGGGCCACCAGGGTCGGCGCCGCAAGCACCCGGCCGAGACCGTTCGATTGCAGCAGATCGATCTCCGCCGCCATGCTGAACGCGCCGCGGGTAACCGAGCCGAAGAACGAACCGAAGTTCGGCACGGCGCTCGTCCCGCCTGCGCCACCGAAGGCGGAGTTAAGCGCTGAACTCACGCCGAAGGTGCCCGACCCGGTCTTTTTCGACGCGCCGAAGCGCGCCCCCAACTGATTGAGAATATTGCGATTGATCTCGACGATCTTCACGTCGACCTGCACGACCCCAGTGTCCCCGACCGTCGAGCGATCGACGACGACGCCGCCCTTGCCCGCCGCATCGAGCGCCGCCGATTGCAGTGCGCTGTGCTCGATGACGGTATTCGCATGCCCCTTGATGAGCGCCGCGCCACCACGCGCATCCACGCTGGCCGTGCCGGTATCGCCCAGGGCGCCCTGCAGACTGCCCTTTACATGCACTTCCCAACGCACCGGCTCGCCGCCACGCGGCCACGCGGCGATCTGCGTGGTGCCCGCCTGCTTGCCGACGACCAGCACCGAGCCGCGTCGTCCGCCCGAGCCCTTGAGCACGACGACATCCGCCACCGCCGGATCGGCCACGGCAACGCGCTCGAGCGCGCCGGGCACTTGCAGTTCGCGTTGCTCGTGAACCCCCAGCGTCAGCGAGCGCGATCCGGCGCCCGAT